>NZ_JBEYYT010000472.1:0-6947 GCF_040645715.1 Spirillospora sp. NPDC046719
CGTTCTGCCGGTGCGCCTCGGGCAGGTGCGGCGGGATCGCGCCCTGGGCGATGAAGGCGAAGAAGTCGTCGCCGTGCAGCCGCACGCTCGGCGCGAGCCGCGCGGCCAGCAGCCGCGCGACGGTGCTCTTGCCGGCGCCGCACGGCCCGGTCAGCACGGTGACGGTTCCGCGTTGCCCGCCGGTCATCGCTCCCCCATCGGCGGCTCGGGGACGCCGGCGCGGCGGGACGCGCGCGCGGGCGGGACGCGGGGGCCGCCGCCTCGCGTCCGCGCGCCACGCTATCGCCCGCCCCCACCTCCACCACCACCTGTTTATGTTCCGCAAACTTCCCTATCGTTCCCTCAATAGGGTAGTTTGCGGAGTGATGGAGGAGCGAATGTACTCGGTCGAGGAGGTCGCGGACCTTCTCGGGCTGCACGTGCGGACGGTGCGCGGCTACATCCGGGCCGGGCGCCTGGACGCGGTGCGGATCGGCAAGCAGTACCGGATCCCCGTGGCGGCGCTGGAGGCGCTGACCGGGCGTCCCCGCCCGGCGCAGGACGGGCCGGGCGGGGGCGCGGGGCGGGCGGAGGCGTCGAGCATCGTGCAGATCGACGGCGTCGGGCGCGCCGCCGCGGACCGGCTCGCCACGTTCGTGCTGGCCGGGGTGAACACCGGGCGGGGGGACGGGGGCGCGCTGCGCGTCCAGACCGTCCACGACGAGGAGCGGAGGCGCATGAAGATCGTGATCCTGGGCGGGGTGCCGGACACCGCGGAGGTGCTGCGGCTGATCGAGGCCGTGCTGGACGGCGGCGTCCTGGACGACCGCGGCTCTGGCGGCGGCGCGGCCGGGGCCGGGCGGGAGGCCGGCGGTGCCTGACGAGGTGCGGGCGCGGGCGGGCGTGCAGGTGCTGATGTGCGACCCGGACGGCCCGCCGGTGGCGACCGAGCGGGACGCCCTCGACCTGATCGGGGCGGTGTTCCTCGGCGCGCAGGTGGTGGCGGTGCCGGCGGCGCGGCTGGACGAGCGGTTCTTCTCGCTCGGCACCCGCTTCGCGGGCGAGGTCATGCAGAAGTTCGTGAACTACCGGCTGCGGCTGGCGGTCGTCGGGGACATCTCCGGGCACCTGGCGGCGAGCCCGGCGCTGCGCGCCCTGGTCCGCGAGTCGAACGCGGGCGACCACGTCTGGTTCGTCGCCGACCTGGAGGAGCTGGACGACCGGCTCCGCGCGGTCGCCTGAGCGGCCGGCCCGGGGCGGGCGGCGCCCGGGAGGCGGTCCAGGGCGCGGTGGCCGGACGTGGTCCGTTTGCGACCGGAGACGCCGCGTATCGCGTGAGACGCCGCGTTCTGTGAGATTCTCACGGCCGGATCCGGCCACCGGTCCGGGCGGTATCGGCCCGGGCGCCGGGCGCGGGGGGCGCGGCGGAAACGCGCGGGGCGCGGGATGTTCCGATAAAGGCGCAGCACGTTCCGTTCGGAGCCGGAACTACCATACGGCGGCGCGGTCGTGCAAGGTGTCGCGGCGGCGACGGTAATGGACCGGTGAAGGCGATATTGGGCGCGCGCTGAACGTCGGTTAGGTTCTGCTGTTAGCGCGTCGCATCGCGCGTCCGCGGGGGTGTCCCCGGCGGGCCCGCCGCCGGGTGGAAAACCGTCGAACCCCCGCCTCGACGTGCGGCGATGACGGGAACGAAATGGCCGCAGATCATTGGAGAATCATGACCTCGCTCGCTGGATCCGCCGTATCGGCCGACCTGCTCGCCCATGCCGTCGGAACGCTGGACGGCAGCGTGTTCTTTTCGGACCTGCGGACGGGAAAGGCACCGGCCGAGATGGTCCGCGACGTTTTCGGCCAGTACTACCTGTGGCGGAACCAATTTCATCGGTGGCTCGGCGTCTGCGTGGTGAAGAGCCCGGCGTTCGGCACCGAGTTCGACGCCTCCCGGGTGCTGACCGGGCTGACCGAGCACATCGCGGAGGAGGTCGGCGGCGACCACCACGGCCTGGCGGTGCGGATGCTGCGGGCGCTGGGCGTGGAGCGGCCGTCGTCGGTGGAGCCGCTGCCGGTGACCGCGGCCTACTGCGAGTCGTTCCCGGCGCGGTTCCTGGCCCCCGGGGCCGACGGCGCGGAGGCCGTCGCGGCGCTGGCGGGCCGGGAGATCGCCAGCCCCGTCCGCAACCGGGTCGTTCTCGACGCGCTGGCGGAGCACTACGGGGTGGTGTCGGGGCTGGAGTTCCTCACCCTGCACGAGACCAAGGGCCCGGGGCAGTTCGCGGCGCTGTGGGACATCCTGGTCAACGGCTACTTCGCCGACGAGGCGCTGATGCTGGCGGCGGCGCGCCGGGAGATCGGCGAGCACGTGGCGTTCTGGGACGAGGTGTACGCGCACCTGTCGCGCAGCCTCGCCGGCGTCCCCGCCTGACCGGCGAACGCCTGACCGGTCCGAGCCCGGCCGGCGCCGCGTCCCGGCAGCCGGCCGGTCCCCGGTCCCCTGGTCTCCAGCACACGAGCCCGGGGGGGGGAGGGCGGTCAGTCGCCGGTGGTGACGACGATCTTGCCGACCTGCGCGCCCGCCTCCATGTACTGGTGCGCCTCGACGATCTCCCGCAGGCCGAACACGCGGTCGACGGCGGGGGCGAACGCGCCGCTGCGCAGGCCGGAGGCGACGAACGCCTCCGCGCGGCGCAGCCGCGCCGGGTCCCGGGTGGTCTCGTACAGGGTGTAGGTCCGCATGTTCAGCGCGGGCATGCCGAGCTCGAAGCCGGGATAGGGGGTCGTCCGGCCGCTGAGCGCCCCGTACTCGATGAGGGTGCCGCCGGGCGCGACGGCCCTGGCCAGGTCGATGACGCCGGGGCCGGCGACGGCGTCGAACACCAGCTCCGCGCCGCGTCCGCCGGTCAGGTCCAGGACGGGCGCGGCGACGTCGTCCCCGCGGCTGACGATCACCTCGGCGGCACCGGCCTCGAGCAGCGCGTCCTTCTTGCCCGGGCTGCGGGTGACGGCGATCGGCCGCGCGCCGGCGCGGACGGCGACGTGGATCGCGGCCAGGCCCACGCTGCTGGAGGCGGCGGTCAGGACGACGGTGTCGCCGGCGCGCATCCCGGCGACCTCCACCAGCGCCCCGTAGGCGGTCAGGTACGGCATCCACACCGCGGCGCCGCCGACGGCGTCCAGCCCTTCGGGGCGCGTCAGCACGGCGGCCGCGGGGACGATCGCCTTCTCGGCGTAGACGCCGTAGTCGTTCATCGAGAACGCGGGGACGACGCTGACCGGCTCGCCCCGGCGGAAGCCGGTGACGCCGGGGCCGGCGGCCTCGACGGTCCCGGCGGCCTCGGCGCCGAGGCGGGCGGGGAACGCCTTGACCGGCTCGATGTAGTCGCCGGCGCGGAACAGCGCCTCGGCGCGGTTGAGGCCGATGGCCTCGACGCGGACCAGCAGCTCGCCGGGGCCGGGTTCGCCGGTCTCCACGTCCTCCAGCCGCAGCACCTGCGGGCCTCCGAGCTCGTGGAACCGCACCGTGGTGGTCATCGCGCATCGCCTCTTCCGCGTCGGCGGGCGGCGCCGCGCGCCGCCCCGGGGTGATCACCCAACCCGAAAGTACGACCGCTGTCAAACTTTGATGGCTGTCGTACTTTGATGGTCGCCGTACTTCGACGTTCGTCGTACGATGGGCGCGCGGGAGGTGGACATGGCGGCGGTGCGCGACGGCGGGCGGGACCGGGTCCCGCCGCATCCCGACGTCCGGGACGTCGGCCTGCAGCGGGTGCTGGAGGCACTGGTGGACCCGGTGCGGCGGCGGATCGTCGGCGAGCTGGACGCGGCGGGCGCGGACCTGAGCTGCGGCGCGATCGACCTGCCGGTCAGCAAGTCGACCGCGACCCACCACTTCCACGTGCTGCGCGAGGCGGGCCTCATCCGGCAGTACTACGTCGGCACGTCCCGCATGAACGCGCTGCGCCGCGAGGAGTTCGACGCGGTGTTCCCGGGGCTGCTGGACGCGGTGACCGCCGAGCACGCCCACCCCCGCCCCACCGCCCCCTGACACCCGGCTCTCTGACACCGGCCCTTGCCTCGTCCGGCGCCCGCCTGGCGTCCCCCGCTTAATGGCTTGCGGGCGCGGGGACGAGGCGGGGAGCCTCGGCGGCATGGATCGCGATGTTCTGCGCTACTACGAGCGCGGTGGGGAGGACCGCCGGCTGCGCGAGGGCGGCGGGCGGCTGGAGTTGTGGCGGACCCAGGACGTCCTGCGCCGTTTGCTGCCGGCGCCGCCGGCGCGGGTGGTCGACGTCGGCGGCGGTTCCGGGGTGCACGCCGAGTGGCTGGCCGCCGACGGGTACGCGGTGGAGCTGGTGGATCCGGTCCCGCTGCACGTGGAGCAGGCGTCGCGGATCCCCGGGGTGTCCGCGCGGCTCGGCGACGCCCGCGACCTGCCGGTGACCGACGCGTCCGCCGACGCGGTGCTGCTGCTCGGCCCGCTGTACCACCTGGTGGAGCGCGCCGACCGGGTGCGGGCGCTGCGGGAGGCGGCACGGGCCGTGCGGCCGGGCGGTGTGGTGGCGGCGGCGACGATCGGGCGGCACGCCGCGCTGCACGACATGCTCCGCAAGCGCCGCTACCGGGGCAAGCGCGCGATCGTGGACGCCTCGGTCGAGACCGGTGTGCTGCGCGCCACGCCCGACATGGGGTTCACCACCGCCTACCTGCACGAGGCGGACGAGCCGCCGCGCGAGTTCGCCGACGCCGGGCTGCCCGGCGCCCGCTCCTACGGGCTGGAGGGCGCGGTGTGGCTGTTCGGGGGCCTGGACGAGCTCCTGGAGGAGGACCGCGAGACGGTCCTTGAGGCGCTGCGGGCGGTGGAGTCGGTGCCGTCGCTGCTCGGGGTGAGCGGCCACGTCGTCACGGCGGCCGTCCGCCCGCGCTGACCGGGCCGTGAACCGGGCGGCGCGCGAGGGGGGCCGTGCACCTCGCGACGAACATGTTCGTTACGAACTTGTTCGGAACGAACATGTTCGTGTAGGGTGGTGGGCATGACAGTCGATCCACCTGCGGGCGGCGCGCCGCGCAGCCGCCGCGAGCGTCCCGCCAAACCCGCCCTGACCAGGGAGGGCATCGTCGCGGTAGCGGTGCGGCTGGTGCGCGCCGAGGGCCTGGCGAAGGTGACGATGCGGCGGCTGGCCGCCGAGCTGGACACCGGCCCCGCGTCGCTGTACGTGTACGTCCGCAACACCGCGGAGCTGCATGCGGCGGTGCTGGACGAGCTGCTGGGGACGGTCGCGCCGCCGCCGGCGTCCGGGACGTTCGCCGAGCGGCTGGAAGCGGTACTGACCTCCTACACGGCGATGCTGATGGAGCATCCGGGGCTGGCGCGGTCGGCGCTGGCGGCGCGGCCCAGCGGCGAGAACTACCTGGACCTGGTGGAGCGGCTGCTGGGGCTGCTGATCGAGGGCGGCGCGTCGCCGGGGCAGGCGGCCTGGGGGGTGGACGTGCTGCTGCAGCACGCGACGGCCACCGCGGCCGAGCAGTCCGCCCGCGACGCCGACGCCGACGCCGCCGGGGACTGGGACGCGCTGGTGGCGGCGCTGCGCGGCGCGTCGCCCGGCAGGCGCCCGCACCTGGCGGCGCTGGCGGGGCCGCTGCTGTCGGGCGCGCCGCGGCAGCGGCTGTCGTGGGGGTTCCAGGCGCTGATCACCGGCATCCTGCGCACCCCCGCACCGGACGACCACGACGACATCGGGAGGACACCATGAACGGCATCAACAGGGAGAACGGCAACGGGACGCAGCGGCGGGCGCACGAGCCGGTCACGATCGTCGGGGCGGGCCTGGGCGGCCTGACCCTGGCGCGGGTCCTGCACGTCCACGGGATCGAGGCGGCCGTGTTCGATCTGGACGCCTCGGCGGACGCCCGCGCGCAGGGCGGCATGCTCGACATTCACGAGGAGTCGGGGCAGCGGGCGCTGCGCGCGGCGGGCCTGCACGAGCGGTTCCTGCCGCTGGTGCACGCGGGCGGGGAGGAGATGCGGATCCTCGACAGCGGCGGCCGCGTCCGGTTCGCCGAGGACGACGACGGCGGGCGAGGGCGTCCGGAGGTGGACCGGGGCGCGCTGCGGGACCTGCTCCTGGCCTCGCTGCCGGAGGGGACCGTGCGGTGGGGCGCGAAGGTGGAGGGGGCGCGGCCGCTGGGCGGCGGCCGCCACGAGGTGCGCCTTTCCGGCGGGGCGGTGTTCACCACGGACCTGCTGGTGGGGGCGGACGGGGCGTGGTCGCGGATCCGGCCGCTGGTGTCGGACGCGGTCCCCGCCTACACGGGGGTGGTCATGGTGGAGTCGGACCTGCGCGACGCCGACGCCCGCCATCTGCGGGCCGCGCGGATCGCCGGCGGCGGCATGCTGTTCGCGCTCGGCGACGGCAGGGGGTTCCTGACGCACCGGGAGCCGGACGGCGGCGTCCACGTCTACACGGCGCTGCGGGTCGCGCCGGAGTGGGCGGCGGGCGTCGACTTCGGTGACGCGGCGGCGGCGAAGGCGGCGGTCCTGGAGTTTTTCGGCGGCTGGGACGAGGGTCTGCGGGCGCTGGTCGCCGACGCCGACGGGCCGCTGGTGCCGCGGCCGATCCACGCGCTGCCGGTCGGGCACCGCTGGGACCGGGTGCCGGGCGTGACGCTGCTGGGGGACGCGGCGCATCTGATGTCGCCGTTCGCCGGCGAGGGCGCGAACCTGGCGATGCTGGACGGCGCGGAGCTGGGCGAGGCGATCGCCGCGCATCCCGGTGACGTCGAGGCTGCGCTGGCCGCCTACGAGGCGGTGATGTTCGCGCGCGGGCGCGAGGCGGCGGCGGACTCGGCGGAGAGCCTGGAGCGGTGCCTGGCCCCGGACGCGCCCGACGGGCTGGTCGCGATGTTCGCCGAGCACGCCGCCTGACGGCGCGGCCTGACGGCGCGGCCTGACGGGGCGCCGCCTGACCGGG
>NZ_JBEYYT010000473.1:0-6937 GCF_040645715.1 Spirillospora sp. NPDC046719
CCGCCCGGAGCGTGCGGCGTGGGCGCCGGTCACCGGGCGGCCGCGCCGGGCCGCGCATCGCGACGCGTCCGCCGACCCCGCCCCGTCCGCTCGTCACGAGGGCGCACCGCCACCCGCCTCAGTCCCCGAAGAACCAGAGCTGGCTATGTCCGTGCTGGCTTGTGATCTCGCACAGCCGCTTGAGGTCGTCCCGCACCGCAGGGACCAAGGGGCTGCTTTCGGGGAGGCGGTCAAGCTCTGCGAGCAGTGAGCGCGCCTGCGAGCTGTTGAACATCGTGTCGGCGTACGGCAACAGGTGCCAGAGCATCGGGATCAAGTCCCGATCTAGCTCCCATATCCACGCTATGTCGATGCCGTGACTGCCCCACGCCTCAATGGTGCCGCCTCGCAGGACGCGGTAGTCAATCACGGCCGTCATCATCGCACGGGATCCTGGCTAAGCGAGCGTGAACCAGGGGGCTGCGCCGCCGTCGGACACAGTGGCACAGGCCATCCCGGTGCAGGGACGTTGCAAGCTGAGGTGGAAATCCGCGGGGCTCCCTCGACCCCGAGCCGTCGAGGATGGCGGCGGCCGCTGAGTCCAGGTCTCGTCGGGTGGGGCAGCTCACAGCGTGATGTTCGCGCGGACGAGATTGTGGTCCGAGAGGCCGCCGACGTCCTCGACGGCCGCGCTACTGGTTCTGGCGCCCCGCACGACCACGTGGTCGATCCACTGTGGCTCCGAGCTTGAGGTTCGCGGCCGTGTCGGCAGGGCTTCCGGCGGGAGATCCACGACGTCGAAACCGGGGCCCAGCGCCGACGCCACGGTGGCACGGTCGGTGTTGAAGTCGCCCATGAGCATCGCTGTCCGTCCCGGCGCAGTGGCGGTCAGCTCGGCCAGGCGTACCAGCTGGCGCGTGCGTCGCTGATCACCGCTCAGGTGGGTTGCGACAACGAGTGTCCCGGCGGTCTCGACGGATAGCACTCCCTTGCCCGGATCGTCCTCGAAGGAGTCGGCAGCGACCTTGCGACTCTGTCCGTCCACCAGAAGCACGAGGTACTCCTCCGGGGCGTGGAGCGGACGGGACGCATGGCGCGGTACCGGGACGCGCGGATACCGCAACGTGTGGATGGTTCGGCCGGGCAGTGCGAGGCGGATGCTGGCCAGTTGGTCACCGCTGACCTCCTGAAGTGCGATGACCTGTTCGGTCCGCGTTGCCAACTGCGCCGTAACGGCAGCGATCCGCTTCGATTCGTCCGGCCAGCGCGCCGGGACATCCTCGCCCCAGTTCTCGGCATGCACACGGTGCAGGACGTTCCACGTAGCCACAGTGATCACGTGGCGTGATGGTAGCCACTTATCGGTCGGCGTGTGCTGGTCGGTCGTGACCTGGCGGGCGACTACGCCCTTGGCCGTGAGGCGCCCCACGACCGGGAGGGCGGCTTCGCGTGTCCGCTGAGAAGGCCCAGGCAGGGAGCCTCCTGCCTGGGGCTTGCTTCTTCTCGGAGGTGCGGGGCGTTTCGGCGGGGCCTGGCGCGGTGGGGGTTAGAGGGTTCGGGCTTGGGCTGCGGCTGTTGCTATCGCCTTGGTGAGGTTCTCTGGGTGGCGGCCGCCCGCGTTGGCCAGGGCGCCCTTGCCGCCGGCGCCGCCGCCGACCTCGCGTGCCGCGTCGGTGAGCAGGTCGCGGGCCTGGACGCCGGTGCGGGGGCCGGCTGCCGCGACCAGTTGCGCCTTGCCGCCGGACGCGGTGCCGAGGACGGCCAGGCCGCGGCCGTCGCCGGAGGCGACGATGGCGGACGCGAGGGTGCGCAGGTCCGCGGCGGTCGCGTCGTCGATCCGCTGCGCGACGAGCCACCCGGACGGTACCGGTTCGGCACGGGACGCCAGGCGCTCGGCGAGCGCGTCGAGCTCGGCGCGGCGGAGGGCGTCGAGTTCGCGCTGCGTCTCGGCGAGCAGGTCGAGGCGCTGCCGCAGCCGGTCGGGCGCCTGGTCGGGCGGGACGTTCAGCAGCGCGGCGAGCTCGGCCAGCAGCGCCCGTTCGTGGTCGAAGTGGCGGAGCGCGTCGGGTCCGGTGAGCGCCTCGATGCGGCGCAGGCCGGTGCCGATGGACGACTCGCCGACGATGTGGACCGGCCCCGCCTGGGACCCGTGCCCGACGTGGGTGCCGCCGCACAGCTCGCGGGACGCGTCGCCGATGTCCACGATGCGGACGGCGTCGCCGTACTTCTCGCCGAACAGCGCGACCGCGCCCGCCGCCTCCGCGTCGGCGCGGGACGCCTCCCACACGCGCACGTCGGGATCGTCCGCCAGGTACTCGTTGACGAGCGTCTGGACGGTGCCGATCTCGGGCACGGAGGAGAAGTGCGCGAAGTCGAACCGCAGGCGGCCGGGTTCGACGCGGGATCCGCGCTGTGCCGCGTGGTCGCCGAGGACGCGGCGGAGCATCGCGTGCAGGACGTGCGTGGCGCTGTGCGAGCGGGCGGTCGCCGCGCGCCGGTCCGCGTCCACGGTCGCTTCCGCCTCGTCGCCCGGACGGACCTCGCCGTCCACGATCCGGACGGTGTGCACGTGCAGGCCGTCGATGCCGGGGCGGGTGTCCACGACCTCCAGGACGGCGCCGGGCGTGCGGATGGTGCCGGTGTCGCCGACCTGGCCGCCGCCCTCCGCGTAGAACGGGCTGCGTTCGAGGACCACCTCGAGTTCGTCGCCCTCGGACGCGATCGGGGTCGTGCCGGTCCCGTCGAGGAGCGCGACGACCCGGGTCTCGGCGGTGGTGGAGGAGTAGCCCACGAAGTCGGTGCGGCCGTGCTCGGCGACGACCCGCCGGTACAGGTCACGCCGCGCGACCACGTCGCCCTTGCGGTCCTGGCCTGCGCGGTGCGCCTGCCGCCGCTGCTTCTCCAGCAGCTCCGCGAACGCGTCCTCGTCGACGGAGAGCCCCGCGGACCGCGCCGCGTCGAGGGTCAGATCGATCGGGAAGCCGTAGGTGTCGTGCAGTTCGAACGCGGTCTGCCCGGAGAGGGTGGTGTCCGCCCGGGAGATCGCGGACTCCAGCAGCCGGGTGCCCTGCCGCAGCGTCCGCTCGAACCCGTCCTCCTCGGCCACGACGACCCGCTCGATCAGTTCCGACTGCCGCTCAAGCTCCGGCCACGCCCCGCCGAGGTTGCCGACGACGCTGCCCGTCACCGGCGCCAGGACCGGCTCGTCGATGCCGAGCCGGCGCGCGTGCCGGACCGCGCGGCGCATCAGGCGGCGCAGCACGTAGCCGCGCCCGTCACGCGCGGGCAGCACGCCGTCCGCGATGAGGAACGCGATGGCCCGCGCGTGCTCGGTGACGACGCGGAACGACAGGGAGTCCTCGCCGCCGTCGCGTCCGGGGTAGGGGCGTCCCGCGAGTTCCTGGACGAGCCGGAGCGTCGGCGCGAGCAGGTCGGTCTCGCAGACGGTGTCCACGTCCTGCAGGACCGCCGCGAGACGGTCGAGGCCGAGCCCCGTGTCGATGTTCTTCGCGGGCAGTTCCCCGAGGATCGGGTAATCGCCCTTACCGGTGCCTTCGCCACGCAGGTTCTGCATGAACACGAGGTTCCAGAGTTCCTGGTAGCGCTCGCCGTCCACCGCCGGCCCGCCCTCGCGGCCGAATGCGGGGCCGCGGTCGTAGTGCAGTTCGGAGGACGGCCCGCAGGGGCCCGGCGTCCCCATCGACCAGTAGTTGTCCGCCATTCCGAGCCGCTGGATGCGCTCGGACGGGACGCCGACCCGCCGCCAGAGGTCCTCCGCCTCCGTGTCGTCGAGGTAGACGGTGACCCAGAGCCGTTCCGGGTCGAGGCCGTAATGGCGTGTGAACAGCTCCCACGCCCAGGAGACGGCCTCCGCCTTGAAGTAGTCGCCGAACGAGAAGTTGCCGAGCATCTCGAAGAACGTCGAATGCCGGGTCGTCCGGCCGACGTTCTCGATGTCGGACGTCCGCGCGCATTTCTGCACGGACATCGCGCGGGGATGCTCGGGCTCGGTCTCGCCGAGGAAGTACGGCTTGAACTGGTTCATGCCCGCGTTCGTCAGCAGCAGGGTCGGATCCGGCGGGATCAGCGGGCCGGACGGGACGACGCGGTGGTCGCGTTCCCGGAAGAAGTCCAGGAAGGTGGAACGGATCTCAGCAGAGCGCATGGGACGGCCTCACGAGGTCGATGGGATGACGGCGCACACCGCCGAGCCGGGCCGGGCACGACTGCTCGTTCCCCAGCTCGGCGCGGCTAGCTCGCCGCCCCACCTCGTGAAAGACCATCGGACGCTTTCCGTTCGCGGATACCTGCCTACAACGCTAACCGAGGCAACCCCCGCTCCGCGAAACAAATTCCTTCGCTTCGCGACCTGTGGCTCTCCTACGGTTTCCTCGTGTACGTGTACGCGGGCCCGCCCGAACTCCTCGCCCAGGTGCGCCCCGGGGTAGTGGGCGCGCCCATCGCGTCGTCCGCCGACATCGACGGGCTGGCACCGGACGACGAGCCGTTCACCTACGTCGTCGACCTTGAAGGGACGCTCCGCATCGCGCCGCGCCGCAGCGAGCACGTCGCCTGTGCGGGCGGACGTCCCGTGCTCGCGGCCGGTGAGATCGCTTTCGAGCGCGTCCACGGCGTGTGGGGCGTCATCGAGGTCAGCAACCAGTCGACCGGCTACTGCCCCGACCCGGCTTCGTGGCCGGAGGGCGCCGAGGCGCTGGACCGTGCGGGGATCGCGCGTCCGGACGGCTTCACCGCGACGTTCGTCTTCCGGCACTGCCCCGGCTGCGGGGAGCTCAACGTGGTCAAGGACGAGGACTACGTGTGCGTGTTCTGCGGGTGCGGGCTCAGCGGGCCTTGAGGGCTTCGGTCTCGGCGGTGCGGGCGTCGTAGGCGGCGCGGGCGGCGTCGATCTCGCCGAGATGGGTCTCGGCCCAGGACACCATGGTGATGGCGGCGTCCAGGAGCGTCGCGCCCATCGGGGTGAGGGTGTAGTCGACGCGGGGCGGCACGACCGGGTAGACGGTGCGGGCGACGATGCCGTCCCGCTCCAGGCCGCGCAGCGTGACGGTCAGCATGCGCTGGCTGATGCCCTCGATCTCGCGCTTGAGCTCGGTGAAGCGCAGGGTCCGCTCGCCGAGCACGGCGATCACCTGGAGCGACCACTTGTCGCCGATCCGCTCCAGGATCTCGCGGCCCCGGCAGCCGGCGGCGGTGTGCTCGTTGAGGTTCATGGTTATCTCCAGGGAACCGAGGCAGAAAAAAGTGCCTTCTTGTGCGGGTGGCGCGGTGGTCCGCACCATGGAGGCGGTTCCTGAAAGGAACCGCCTTACTGGTCATAACCAAGGAGACACGATGACCGCGGAACTTGTCGAGATCCCGGACTACGTCGCCGGAACCTGGACGATCGACCCCCTGCACTCCGGCGTCGGCTTCACGATCCGGCACCTGATGGTGAGCAAGGTCCGGGGCCGCTTCGCCGCGTTCGAGGGGACGGTCGTGACCGGCGACGACCCGCTGCGGTCGGAGGTGACCGCGACGATCGACCTCGCGTCGATCGACACCGGCAACGCGCAGCGCGACGAGCACGTCCGGTCCGCCGACTTCCTGGACGTCGAGAAGTACCCCGAGATGACGTTCCGGTCCACCGGGGTGCGCGCCGGCGGCGACGGCTTCCTGCTGGACGGCGAGCTGTCGCTGCACGGCGTGACGAAGCCGGTCACGCTGGACCTGGTGGTCGAGGGGTTCGGGCCGGACGTGTTCCGGCAGGACGACCCGTTCAAGGGCGCCCGCGCCGGGTTCACCGCGACCGGCGAGATCAGCCGGCTGGAGTTCGGCGTCGGCGACGCCGCGACCGTGCCGGGCGGCAAGCTCGGGCTGAGCGACAAGGTCGAGATCGTCCTGGAGATCGAGGCGGTGCTCCGGACGGACTGAGCCGGACGGAACGAGCCCCACGAAGCGATCCCCACCAGGCGATCCCACCGGGCGATCCCGACGGAGCGATCCCGCCGAACGCGCTGTTTACCGTCCGTTCCCCGCCGGTTCGCCGCCGCGCGGGCGCGGCGCCCCATGATCGGAGGGGACAGGACGGAGGGCGCGGATGCCGAACGGGACGTCCGGGGCACGCCCGCGGCCGGCCCCGGACGGCGCCGCCCCGGTGGAGCGGCGGGGGCGGCTGGCGGCGCCGTGGATCGTCGGCGGGCTGACCGCGGTGATCACGGCGGTGACGACGTCGCTGGACGCGTTCAGCCTGCCCCCCCCGGTGCAGGCGGCCGTCACGGCCGGGGTCGCGGTGCTGGCCGGCGTCGCGGCGTGGGGCGCGCAGCAGGCGGAGCGGGCCGCCCCGCCGGAGCGGGCCGCGGGCGGGGTGACGCCGGCGCAGCTGCCGCCGGTGATCGCGCACTTCACCGGGCGGGACGCGTCGCTGGCCGAGCTGCGCCGGACCGTCGCCGCCGGGTCCGGGTCGCCGGCGTCGCCGCTGGTGGTGTCGCTGCACGGGCCGGCGGGCGTCGGCAAGTCGGTGCTCGCGGCCCGGTTCGCGCACGAGATCGCCGACGGGTACCCGGACGGCGCCCTGTACTTCGATCTGCGCGGCGCGGGCGGGGCGCCGGTGCCTCCGGAGGAGGTGCTGCTCGGGTTCCTGCAGGCGCTCGGGGTGCGGCTGGCGACGGACCCGGGCGGGCTGCCCGAGCTGCAGAAGCTGTGGTGGACGTGGACGCGCGGGCGCCGGCTGCTGGTGCTGCTGGACAACGCGCACGACGCCGCGCAGGTGCGGGCGCTGCTGCCGCCGGGCGGCGGCTGCGCGGTGCTGGTGACGTCGCGGCAGTCGCTCGGCCTGCTCAACGACCTCGACCGGCGGCTGACCGAGTTCACCGCCGGGCACGCGGTGGAGCTGCTCGGCCGGCGCGGCCGGCCGGGCCCGGGGGCCGCGGACCCCGGGGCCGCCGCCCCGCTCCCCGAG
>NZ_JBEYYT010000474.1:0-6912 GCF_040645715.1 Spirillospora sp. NPDC046719
CCCGCGGCGGCGACCCGCGGGTCAGCGCGAGCGGAGCGCCTCCAGCGCCTTGTCCGCGTGGGTGTTCATGCGGATCTCGCTCTTGACGACGGCGAGGACGCGGCGGTCGGTGTCGATGACGAAGGTCTGGCGCTTGGTGGGGAGCACGGCCAGGCCCCGCTTGACGCCGAAACGGGCGCGGACGGTGCCCTCCGGGTCCGACAGCAGCGGGTAGGCGAACGAGTTCTTCTCCGCGAACTCCTTCTGCTTGGCGACGGGGTCGGCGCTGACGCCGACGGGGTGCGCGCCGACCTCGGCGAGCTCGGCGACCAGGTCGCGGAAGTGGCAGGCCTCGGCGGTGCAGCCGGGCGTCATCGCGGCGGGGTAGAAGAACAGGACGACCGGGCCCTGCTCCAGCAGGCCGGTCAGGGTGCGCGGTTCGCCCGTCTGGTCGGGCAGTTCGAAGTCGTCAACGACGTCACCGACGTTCATGCGACGAACGTAGCCCTCCCGCGCCGCCGGCGGGAGGGCGGGGCGGGCCGAGGAGCGCGGCGATGCGCTCCCGCGTCCAGGCGCCGGACGCGCCGGGGCAGGCCGCGAGGTAGGCGGCGGCGCGGGCCGCGGACCAGTCGTGCGCCTCGCGGAGGCCGTTGCCGAGCATGGCGAGGTACGGCGCGGTCGGCGCGTTCAGCTCGGCGGCCGACGACGGGTGCGGCGCGGTGAACGTCAGCATCGGGTGGCCGCCGCGCTCGCCGACCTTGACGATCGTCTCGTAGCGGCCGGGGCCGAGGCGCTGGCGGCCGTGCGCGACCGCCTCCGACAGGTCGTGGTCGACGCCCACGTCGCGGCGCATCTCCTGGGACACCACGTCGCAGAACTGCGGGCGGGTCAGCAGGTAGGCGCGGGCGGCGGCGCGGCCGGGCAGGGCCGCGTCGTAGAAGGCCATGCCGCCGCCCCACACCCGGGACGTCAGCGCGAAGTAGATGCCGCCCGGCAGCGTCACCGACAGCTCGGCGCGCGCCGGGCGCGGGTCGCGGCAGCCGGTGTAGTGCCGGGCGCCGCCGGCGGGACGCCCGCCGGACAGGTAGCAGGCGAACCTCGCGCGGAACAGGTTGGAGCCGTACGCGACGTACCAGAGCGAACTTTCGTCCATCCCTTCCAGTATCCACGCTGGTGAGAGGCCCTGGAGGGGCGCGATGGGGAGAGCGTTCCGATTCGCGAGGTTTGACGGGAGCAGCGTCCGGAAATAGATTGCTGCGAGTCAGGTGTCTACGACGCAGATACCTCCAGGCTTCCCCTGTGTTGTCCCGGAGGATACGTCATGCACCGCACGCTGAACATCGCTCTCGTGTCCGCCTCCGACCTTGACGGCGAACACCTGCAGTCAGTCCACGTCCGGGATCTCGCCCGTTCGCTCGCCCGCACGGACGCGGGCCACCAGGTCACGGTCTACGCCCGGCGCCAGGACGAGGACGCCCGCGGCCGGGTCCGCCTCGGACCGGGCGCGACCCTCGTCCACCTGGACGCCGGCCCGGCGCGCCCGCTGACCGACGACGAACTGCTCGAGCACGTCCGCGACTTCGCCGACGAGCTGCGCCACCGCTGGTCCGGCGCCGGACGCCCCGACCTCGTGCACGCGCACGGCTGGATCGGCGGCCTCGCCGCCTGCGCCGTCGCCCGCGAGCTCGGCATCCCCTTCGCGCAGAGCTACCACGGCGTCGCCGCCTCCGAGCGGCGCGCCGGCCGCCAGGTCCACCCGCACCGCGACCGGCTGGAGAAGGCGATCGGCCGCGGCGCCGACGTGGTGCTGGCCGGGCACGCCGAGGAGGCGGGCTCCGTGGTGCGGATGGGCGTGCCGCGGCCGTCGGTCGCGGTGGTCCCCTACGCCGTCGACGCCGAGCACTTCGCGCAGACCGGCCCCGCGATGCCGCACGGCGACCGCGACCGGCTGGTGATGGTCTGCGACGACCTGGAGTCCGGCGACGTGGCGACCGCGCTGCGCGCGCTGGTGCACGTCCCCGGCGCCGAGCTCGCCGTGGCCGGCGGCCCCGCCCGCGAGGACCTCGAGAACGACCCGGTGGTGCACCGGCTGATGATGCTGGCCAAGGAGCTGCACGTCGCCGACCGCGTCATCTTCCTCGGCCGCCTGCCCCGCAAGGCGCTGCCGAAGCTGCTGCGCACCGCGAGCCTGGTGCTGTCCCTGACCCCGGCGCAGCCGTCCCCCGAGGTGCCGCTGGAGGCCATGGCCTGCGGCGTCCCGGTGGTGGCGACGCCCGTCGGCGCCAACACCGACGAGGTGCTCGACAAGATCACCGGCCTGCACGTGCCGGCCGGGCGGCCGACCGTGATCGGCCGCGCGGTGCGCCGCCTGCTCGGCGAGGAGACCACGCTGCACGGCTACTCGATCGCGGCCGCCGACCGCGCCCGGTCCCGGTACTCGTGGGACCGGATCGCGGCCGAGACGCTGCGCGCCTACGAGCGGGTGCTCCCCGTCCCCGAGCCCGAGCCCGTCGTCGAGGACGAGGTGGAGAGCGAGACCGAGCGGGTCCCGGCACTCGCCGGCTGACGCCTCCGCCACCGCGGGCCCCGGATCCCTCCCCCCAGGATCCGGGGCCCGTTTCACGTCCATCCCGGCCCAAGGGCTCGCGAGCATGTTTTCGCAGGTCAGGGTATGACTACGCACTGTGAAGACACTGAGACGCATTGAGATCGGGTGGCCCGTGCTGGGCGTCACCGTCGCCGCCGACCTGGACGAACGCAACCCCGCCCTGGCGGACGCGATCTGGGACGCGCTTCCGTACCGGAGCCTGCAGGGGCACGCCCTCATCGCCGGCCATCACCTCTACCACGTCACGCCCGTGCACGACGTGCTGCACCTGCCCGCCGCGCACCGGGTGGACCGCCGGACCGTCCCGGACGGCACCCTGTTCTGCTCGCGGCTCCAGCATCTCGGCATCAAGTACGGGGAGCTGACCGAGCCGATGGCGGCGACGCCGATCGGGCGGGTCGCGGAAGGGGACCTGGACGCGCTCGCCGACGCGGGGCGGGCCGTGTGGGAGTCGGTGTACTCGACCAAGAAGCCGGTCGTCGCGGAGGTGCGGCGCGCCGGGGAGCCGGGCGGGCACCGGGTGCCGCGCCTGAGCGCCGCCGACCCGGAGATGGACGCGCTGATCGCCGACGTGCACGCGGAGACGGAGCGGATCTGGCTGGACGCGCCGCAGGAGCTGGTCGACCTGCACGACGGCCGCATCGCGTCGCGCGCGGGGACGCACGGGACCGTCCTGACGACGCTGCTGTTCGTCAACGGCGAGACGCGGCCGCTGGGGTACAACGCCTACAGCGGCCTGGTCCGGGCGGCGCACGAGGGGGTGCCGCTGGAGCCGCTGCGGCGGATGGCCCGCGCGCTGATCGCGGTTCCGGCCGAGTTCCTCGCCTACTGCGGGCTGGAAAGGCTCGGCGCGTTCACCGAGCGGCTGCTCGACGGCCTGGACAGGCTGGACAGGCGGCAGGACTTCGCCGCGGTGATGGCCCACATGGCGCTGTACGTGAACTGCCTCGGCGGATGGAACCTGCACCTGTTCCCGTGGAACGTCGGCGACCATCTGCGGCAGGCCGAGGCGGCGCCGTGACCCGCCCGGACCCGCAGGCGGACCCGGCCGTCGTGATCGGCGGCGGGGTCGTCGGCCTGTCGGCGGCGTGCCATCTGGCGGAGGCGGGCGTCCGGACGGTGCTGCTGGAGCGGGACGAGCTGGGCTCGGGCGCGTCGCGGGCGACCGCGGACGTCGTCCGCACCTACTTCCCCGGCAATCCGGTCAGCTCGGCGATGGCGGTGCGGAGCCTCGCCGCGTACCGGGCGTTCGCGGACCGTGCCGGGGCCGCGGTCCCGCTGCGGCGGGTCGGCTACCTGGTGCTGTTCGGCGACCGGGAGCAGGTCGCGGCGTGCGAGGCGGACCTGCCCGCGCAGCGCGCCGCCGGCGTTGAGGTCGAGCTGATCGGCGCGGACGAGGCGCGGCGCCGCAACCCGCTGATCGGCGACGTCCCGCTGGTGGCGGCGGCGTGGGCGCCGGACGCGTACGTCACGGACACCGCGGCGGTCGTCGGCGGGTTCGCCGCGGCGGCCCGGCGGGCGGGCGCGGAGCTGCGGACGGGCTGCCCGGTCAAGGCGGTCGACATCGAGGCCGGCCGGCTCGACACCGGCGACGGGCCGCTCGCCGCGCACGCCGTCGTCTGCGCGGCCGGGGCCTGGTCGGCGCCGCTGGCCCGCTCGGCGGGAGTGGAGCTTCCGCTCGGCGATCCGGTCGAGCAGGAGCTGCTGGAGTGCGGGCGGCCGCCGTCCGGTGTTCCGGTGCCGGACGTCCCGATGACGCTGCACGCGGCGAGCGGCCTGCTCGTCCGCGGGCGCGGGGACGGGCTGCTGGTCGGCATGGGCTATCCGGGCGCGGACCGGGACGGGTGGCGGGCGCGGGTGCGCGAGCGGCTGGCGGAGGTGTACCCGGCGCTGGCCGGGGCGGAGGTGCGGACGGCCTTCACCGGCGTCCGCGATGCCAGCCCCGACCGGACCGAGTTCATCGGGCGGCTGCCGGGCCCGATCCCGTTCCTCTACGCGGCCGGGTTCTCCGGGCACGGGCTGTGCACGGCGCCGGCCGCCGGGGAGCTGGTCCGCGACCTGTACCTCGGCCGCGCGCCGGGCGTCGACGCCGGGCGGCTCGCCGCGACCCCGGAGCGGGCGTGACGGCCCCGGAGCGGGCCCGGTTCGTCCTGGACCCGGCGGTCCGGGACGTCCACGGGGAGAACGCGCGGCTGCGCGAGGCGGGCGCGCTGGTGCCGGTGGAGATCGAGGGCGTGCGGGCGTGGGCGGCGGCGCGGCACGCGGCGCTGGAGGCGGTCCTCGCCCATCCGGACCTCTCGCGGGACGTCCGGCACTGGTCGGCGGAGGGGCGGCGGGCGCTGCGGGCGAACGGGTCGCTCGCGCCGATCGTGCTGGCCGCGACGATGCTGAACGCCGAGGGCGGGGAGCACCGGCGGCTGCGCGGCCCGCTGTCCCGGGTGTTCTCGGCGCGCCGGATCGGCGCGATGCGCCCCCGGGTGGAGGCCGTGACCGCGGGGTTCGTGGACCGGCTGGCGGAGCTGCCGCCCGGCCCGGTCGACCTGCGCCGGGAGTTCGCGTACCCGCTGCCGTGCGAGGTCATCTCCGACGTCATGGGCATACCGCCCGAACGCCGTGCGGAGCTGGCCGGCAACGACCACGTGCTCACCACGACGCGGGGGACGCCGGAGCGCCTGGCGAGCGCCCGCGCCGGGCGGGACGCGGTGATCCGGGAGACCGTCGCGGAGCGGCGCCGCTCCCCCGCCGACGACCTGATCAGCGACCTGGTCGCGCTGGAGGGCGGGGAACTGGCCGAGGACGAGGTGTTCGACACCGTCCAGGAGCTGTACGTGGCGGGGCACGTGACCACCGTCAACCTGATCACGAACGCGGTGCGGCTGCTGCTCGCCGACCCCGGCCAGCTCGACCTGATGCGCGGCGGTACCCGGCCGTGGAGCGCGGCGGTGGAGGAGGCGCTGCGGCTGGAGTCGCCGCTCCGGCACTTCCCGATGCGGTACGCGGTGCGGGACGTGGAGATCTGCGGCGTGACGGTCCGCAAGGGCGAGGCCGTCCTCGCCTGCTTCTCCGCCGCGGGACGCGATCCCGACCGGTACGGGGAGCGGGCGGCGCGGTTCGACGTGGCGTCCGACCCGCCTCCGCACCTGTCGTTCGGGCACGGCGCGCACTTCTGCCTCGGCGCCCCGCTGGGGCGGCTCGTCGGCGAGGTCGCGCTGTCTGCGCTGTTCGCGGCGTTCCCCGGGCTCGCGCTCGCCAAGCCGCCGGACGAGCTGGACCCGGTGCGGACGGTGCTCGCGCTCAGCACCACGACCCTGCCGGTGCTGCTCGGCGCGAGGGCCCGGTGAGCCCGGGGCTCGGGCCCGCGCTCCTCGCCGGGCTCCGGGCGGCGGGCCCGCGCGCGGTGCTGGTGCACGGCGGGCTGCGGCTGTCCGGCGACGACGTGCTCGGCATGGCCGCGGCGGCGGCCGGGCGGCTCGCGGCGAGCGGGGTCCGGCGGGGCGACACGGTCGCGTGCCTCTACGGCACCGGCACGGAGTCGCCCGTCGCCCGGATCGCCGCGCTCGCGCTCGGCTGCCGCTTCGTCCACGTCTCCGGCGGGGTGCCGGTCGAGGTCGTCGCGCGGGCGATGCGGACGCTGGACGCCTCGGCGCTGCTGTACGCCCCGTCCCGGCGGGAGGAGGCGGCGCCGCTGCTCTCGGAGTGCCCGGTGCGCGTCCGCCTGGCCCTGGACGACGACCTGTACCTCGCCGCGCCGGCCGTCGCCGTGGACATGCCGGGCGCCTCGGACGGCGCCTCCGTGGTGCGCTTCACCAGCGGCACGACCGGCCAGAACAAGATCCTGGTGTACGGCCCGGACGCCGAGGCCGCGCACCTCGCCGCCGCGCGGGCCATGTACGGGCCGCCGCCGTGGCGGCTGCTCGTCAGACCGTGCTCGCAGTACCTGACGGACATGTTCGTGATCTGGACGCTGGCGGGCGGCGGCACCGCCGTCCTGGAGCCGGGCGCGGGGCCGGAGCGGCTGGCGGAGGTGATCGAGCAGGAGGCGGTGACGCACCTGATGGCGGGCCGTCCCGTCGACCTGTACGCGCTCGCCGAGCACCTGGAGGACGCGCCCGCCGACCTGACGAGCCTGCGGATGATCGTCTACGGCGGCGCCGCCGCCGTGCCCGCCCGCACCGCGCGGGCCGCCGCGCGGCTCGGCCCGCTGCTGATGCAGAACTACGGGACGTCCGAGGGCGGGTTCCTGACCGCGCTGGAGCCCCGCGACCACGCCCGGCCCGAGCTGCTGATGTCGGTCGGGCGCGCCGTGCCGGGCGTCGAGCTGCGCG
>NZ_JBEYYT010000475.1:0-6903 GCF_040645715.1 Spirillospora sp. NPDC046719
GCCGCGCCGGGCGCGCATCGGCCCGGCACTGAGGCGCCGGAGGTCCCACGGGGGCCTCCGGCGCCTTCGCGTCCGCGGTCGGGATGTGCCCCGGTGACCGGATGCGCTGGTCAGGGCGCACGTGCAGAGGGGGCCGACGCGGCGGCGGACGGGCGGGCGCCCGCGGCGGGTCGGTGGAAGGGGTGACGGGTGCGTACGCCTCAGGTCGTACGCCGCGCGCCGGGGCAGCCGGAAAGCTGACACGGAGCGGAGCCGCTCGGCCGATGGCAGCGGCGGCGCGGATTCCTAGCGTTGATCACGGTCGTATCCGTCCACGAAGGAGTCGCCGTGACCAGCACGTTCACCAGCCCGTCCGGGGGAGCGCCCCATGCCGCGGCACCGCCGGCGGTCGCCGCCGCCGGGGTGTCCAAGGTGTACGGGTCGGGCGACGCGGCCGTGCGGGCGCTGCACGAGGTCAGCGTCGGGTTCGCGCGCGGCGCGTTCACCGCGATCATGGGCCCGTCCGGGTCCGGGAAGTCCACGCTGATGCACTGCCTGGCGGGGCTGGACACGGTCACCGCCGGGCGGATCGTGCTGGGCGACGCGGAGATCACCGGGATGGGCGACCGGCAGTTGACGATGCTGCGCCGCGAGCGCGTCGGGTTCGTCTTCCAGGCGTTCAACCTGCTGCCGACGCTCACCGCCGAGCAGAACATCCTGCTGCCGCTGGAACTGGCGGGCCGCAAGCCGGACCGGGCCTGGTTCGACCAGGTCGTGGACGTGGTGCGGCTGCGGGACCGGCTCGGGCACCGGCCGAGCGAGCTGTCCGGCGGCCAGCAGCAGCGCGTCGCGTGCGCGCGGGCGCTCGTCGCCCGCCCCGAGGTGATCTTCGCGGACGAGCCGACCGGCAACCTGGAC
Source organism: Spirillospora sp. NPDC046719 (assembly GCF_040645715.1). NCBI lineage: Bacteria > Bacillati > Actinomycetota > Actinomycetes > Streptosporangiales > Thermomonosporaceae > Spirillospora > Spirillospora sp. NPDC046719. Next base: position 898 of record NZ_JBEYYT010000475.1, read on the forward strand.
TCGCGCGCGGGCGCGGAGGTGCTGGGGTTCCTGCGCGCCTCGGTCCGCGAGATGGGCCAGACCATCGTGATGGTCACGCACGACCCGGTGGCGGCGTCCTACGCCGACCGGGTGGTGTTCCTGCGCGACGGCGTGATCACGTCCGAGCTGCTGGAGCCGACGCCGGACGCGGTGCTGGACCGGCTGAAGAGCCTGGGGGCCTGACCCGATGCTGAGGACGACGCTGGCGGGCCTGCGGGCCCACAAGCTGCGCCTGCTGCTGACGGCGGTGGCCATCACCCTCGGCGTGGGCTTCATCTCCGGCACGTTCGTGCTGACCGACACGATGAACCAGGGCGTCGCGCGGACGTTCGCGCGGTCGGCCGACAAGGTCGACGTCGCGGTCCAGCCCGACGCGAGGACGGACACCGGCCCGAAGGACGAGCCCGGCATCCCGCTGGACGTCCTCGACCGCGTCAAGGCGGTGCCCGGCGTGACGCAGGCGCAGGGCACGGTGCGCGGCGACGCGGCGCTGGTCGGCAAGGACGGCAAGACCGTCGGCGACCTGCCGACCGTCGGGATCTCGGTGCCGTCCGGGAAGCTGCTGCGCTACGACGTCACCAAGGGCAGGACGCCGTCGGGCGCGTCCGAGGCGGTGCTGGGCAAGGACCTCGCGGACCGGTCCGGCTACAAGGTCGGCGACGCGGTCACGGTCCTGGACCACGCGAACCGCCCGCACCGCTTCACGGTCGTCGGGCTCGTCGACTTCGGCATCGACGAGGAGGCGGGCTACCGGGGCGGTGTCGGTTTCGACGCCGCGACCGCGCTCGCGATGACGGGCGTGAAGAAGTACCAGGAGATCGACGTCCTCGGCGGGACCAAGCCCGCGGTGAAGGCGGCGGTCGGCGACAAGTACGAGGTCTACACCGGCAAGGAGCTGGGGAAGCGGCTCGCCGATCAGGCGGGCGCCGACACCGAGATCATCCAGGCCGGCCTGCTGATCTTCGGGCTGGTCGCGATGCTGGTCTCGGCGCTGGTCATCTACAACACGTTCTCCATCCTGATCGCGCAGCGGATGCGGGAGATGGCGCTGCTGCGCTGCGTCGGCGCGACGCGCCGGCAGGTGTTCGGCGGGGTGGTCACCGAGGCGTTCGCCGTCGGGCTGGCGGGGTCGGTGCTCGGCATCATCGTCGGGGCCGGGCTCGGCGCCGGGGCGGTCGCCATCATGGCCCGGCTGACCGAGAAGGTGCGGATGGACGGGCTCGCCCTGTCCGCCCGGACGATCGCGATCGGTCTCGCGGTGGGCGTGGTGGTGACCGTCCTGTCCGCGCTGCTGCCGGCGCGGGCGGCGACGCGGGTCGCGCCCGTCGCGGCGCTGCGCTCGGAGACGGAGCCGGGCGGTGGCCGGTTCCGGCTCGGCCCGATCCGGACGGCGCTGGCCGTGCTGCTCGGCGCGGCGGGCCTCGGCCTCGGCGTCATGGGGTCGGTGACCATGGAGAAGGGGCAGACGGCGATGTACACGGTCGCGCTCGCGGGGGCCGTGTTCTTCCTCGCCGTGGTGACCGCGATGCCCGCCCTGGTGCGCCCGCTCGGACGCCTCGCCGGGGCCGTCCCGGCGCGGCTCGGCGGGGTGCCGGGACGGCTCGCGGTGGCGAACGCGCGCCGGTCCCCGCGCCGCACCGCCACCACGACGATCGCGCTGACCGTCGGCATCGGGCTGATGAGCCTGTTCGCCGTCGTCGCGGCCAGCAGCAAGGCGACGTCGGCGGAGAAGCTGGCCGAGCAGTACCCGGCCGAGTTCCAGGTGCAGACGCGGACCGGCGACGGCGGCGGCCGGGCGCCGCAGGGCCTCACCGAGGCGCTCCGGAAGCGGCCGGAGTTCTCCCACGTGTTCGAGTTGCTGGCCAAGGACGCCAAGGTCGACGGCAAGGAGACCAACGTCGCGAGCCTGACCGGGTCGGCGCTCGGGACGGTGCTGAAGCCGAAGCTCGTGCACGGGTCGGCGTCCGCGCTGGCCTCGGACGGCCTGAAGCCCGGGACCGGGATCGTGGAGCAGGGGGTCGCGAAGCGGCACGGCATGAGCGTCGGGCAGACCGTCCGGGTCCGGACGGCGCACGGCACCGCCCCGGTGCGGATCGCCGCGGTGTTCAGCACGCCGGCGACCACCCTAGGGGCGCTGATCGTCCCCGAGGCGGACTTCACCCGCTACTTCGCCGCGCCCGACGACTCGGCGATCTACATCAAGGACCGGGACGGGGTGCCCCCCGACGCCGCGCGCAAGGCCGTCGAGGTGGCGGCGCGCCCCTACCCGGCCGCGAAGGTGTACTCGTCCGCCGAGTTCGAGAAGAGCGTCAGCGACGCCATCGACATGATGCTGATGATCTTCGGTGGGCTGCTCGGGCTTGCGATCGTCATCGCGCTGTTCGGGATCGCCAACACGCTGACGCTGTCGGTAGTGGAGCGGACGCGGGAGTCGGCCCTGCTTCGCGCGCTCGGTCTCACCCGGCGGCAGCTGCGCCGGATGCTGTCGGTGGAGGCGCTGGTCATGGCCGTGATCGGGGCGGTCACCGGGGTCGTGCTCGGGGTGGCGTTCGGCTGGGCGGCCACCAACGCGATGGAGGACGGCGCGATCTTCTCGCTGCCCTACCTCCAGGTGGTCGGGTTCGTGCTGCTGGCTGGCGCGGCGGGGGTGCTCGCCGCGGTGATGCCGGCGCGCCGCGCGGCCAAGGCGTCGATCGTCGAGTCCCTCGCCCACGACTAGCCGCACCGGCGACCGGCCGCGCCGGCCGGTGGCGGAAGGGTGAGCACGGAGCGTGACGAGCGCCCGGATTCGGAGAGTCACCGAATCCGGGCGCGTCGCGTCACGGACACTCCCTTCGCCGCGCCGCGGGGACGGCGTTGCGGCGGGACGAAGGCTCCGCGGGGACCTCCCTAAAGGCGGTCGGGAAGGGTCCGGTCCCGGGCCGCCGGGCGGCCCCGCGGCGGCGTCACCTCGTCACCAGCGGTGCCCGATCCAGCCGCCGGCGCCGCTGTGGTTGTGCCGGTTGTGCACGTGGTTGCCGTTGCAGCCCGTCCCGGACTGGCTTCCGACGGAGACCGAGCCGCAGGTCACGCCGTAGCCGCCGACGATCAAGACGTTCGTCGTGTTGCCCACGGCGGTGTTGTGGTTGTAGGTGTCGGCGTTGGCCGGAACGGCGGCGAAGGCCGTCCCCGCGAGGGTCGCGACGACCGCGCCGGTCTTGAGGGCTGTCCTGATCAAAGTCTGCTCCATCTCGTCGGGGGCGGAGCGCCCTGGTCATTGCTGCCATTCACCTTGCGTGACGACGTCGTCACAATCATGGTTACGCCCCGGTTCCGGGCCGCCGCAAGGGTTCACGGTCCGTGACCCGCGAAGTGTGGCCCGGCCGCCGACGGAGGCGTTACGCCGGGTAGCCGGATCATCACCGATGTGTGATGGTGTTCGTGGCGCCCGTACCGTCAAGGCGTCACCGGAGCACCGGAAGACCCACCGGAACGCGCGCCCGGGACCCGCGGGTACGCTGGGCGCGCACGTCCGGTACCGACTGAGGACTGGAACGAACAGATGGACCCATTCACGCCTGACTCCGCCGCGCCCGGGGACGGGCCGGGGGCCGGGGAGACGCGGCCCGAGGACCGGCCCGCCCGGCTCGCCGTCGGCGTCGTCGGCGCGGGACGCGTCGGCACGGCGCTCGGTGCGGCGCTCGCCCGCGCCGGCCACCGCGTGGTCGCCGCCGCCGCGGTCTCCGACCGGTCCCGCGAGAGGGTGGAGGAGCGGCTGCCGGGTGCGGCCGTCGTCACCCCGCAGGACGCGGTGGCCGCCGCCGACCTGGTGCTGCTGACCGTCCCCGACGACGCGCTGCCGGAACTCGCCGCCGGCCTGGTCGCGGCGGGCGTCCCCGTCACCGGAAAGCTCGTCATGCACACCAGCGGGCGGTACGGGTCCGCCGTCCTGGACCCGCTGACCCGCGCCGGGGCGCTGCCGCTCGCGCTGCACCCGGTCATGACGTTCACCGGGCGCCCCGACGACGTCGACCGGCTGACCGGCATCTCGTTCGGCGTCACCGCGCCCGAACCGCTGCGCCCGGTCGCCGAGGCCCTCGTCGTCGAGATGGGCGGCGAGCCGGTGTGGATCACCGAGGAGCGCCGCCCGCTGTACCACGCGGCGCTCGCCGGCGGCGCGAACCACCTGGTCACGCTGGTCGTCGAGGCGATGGACCTGCTGCGCACCGCGGGCGTCGGCGAGCCCGGCCGGATGCTCGGCCCGCTGCTCGGCGCCTCCCTCGACAACGCGCTGCGGCTCGGCATCGACGGCCTGACCGGCCCGGTCGCGCGCGGCGACGCCGGGACGGTCGCCGACCACGTCGCCGAGCTCGGGAAGGTGTCGGCGGAGAGCCGCCGCGCCTACATCGCGCTGGCCCGCCTCACCGCCGACCGGGCGCTCGCCGCGGGGCTCCTCAAACCCGAGGCCGCCGAGCGCCTCCTCGAAGCGCTGGCCGACTGACGGCCGGGCCGCCACCGCATGCCGAGAACGCCGAGGACGCCGTGGCCGCCGGGCACCGGACCACCGGCGGCGAGCGACCGCCGGACCGAACAGCACTGACGAGCACCGAGCAGCACCGACGAGCACCGAGCAGGACCGACCAGGGAGGATCAGTGAGCGAGCCGGAGGACGCGTCGTGACGCCCGTCATCGCCGCGACGCGCGAGGAACTGGCCGCCGCCCGTGCCGACGCGAAGGGCGCGCTGGCGCTCGTCCCCACCATGGGGGCGCTGCACGAGGGGCACCGGTCGCTGATCCGCGAGGCGCGGCGCCGCGCGGACGCGGTGGCGGTCAGCATCTTCGTCAACCCGCTGCAGTTCGGCCCGAACGAGGACTTCGACCGCTATCCCCGGACGTTCGAGGCGGACCTTGAGGCGTGCGCGGCGGAGGGCGCGGACATCGTGTTCGCGCCGTCCCGCGAGGTCATGTACCCGGGCGAGCCCGAGGTCACGGTCAAGTCCGGCCCGATGGGCGAGCGGGTGGAGGGCGCCGCGCGCCCCGGCCACTTCGACGGAATGCTCACGGTCGTCCTGAAGTTGTTGAACCTGGTGCGTCCGGACGTGGCCGTCTTCGGGCAGAAGGACGCGCAGCAGCTCGCGATGATCCGCCGGATGGTCGCGGACCTGAACGTGCCGGTCGAGATCGTCGGCGCCCCGACGGTCCGCGAGCAGGACGGGCTGGCCCTGTCGAGCCGGAACCGGTACCTGTCCGAGGGCGACCGGCGCACCGCGCTCGCCCTGTCCAGGGCGCTGTACGCGGGCGTGGACGCGGCGGACGAGGGCCCGGACGCGGTGGTCGCCGCGGCGGGCGCCGTGCTGGACCAGGCGGCCGCCGCCGACCCGCCGCTCGAACTCGACTACCTCGTGCTCGTCGACCCGTCCACGTTCTTGCAGGTCACGACCGGTTACACCGGTCCGGCCGTGCTCGCCGTCGCGGGCCGCGTCGGCTCCACCCACCTGATCGACAACCTGCCCCTCCAGCTCGTCACCCCGAAGGAGCGCTGATGTTCCGGACGATGTTCAAGTCGAAGATCCACCGCGCCACCGTCACCCAGGCGGACCTGCACTACGTGGGCTCGCTCACCCTGGACCAGGACCTGATGGACGCCGCGGACCTGCTGCCCGGCGAGCAGGTGCACATCGTGGACATCGACAACGGCGCCCGCCTGGAGACCTACCTGATCGCGGGCGAGCGGGGTTCCGGCGTGATCGGGATCAACGGGGCGGCGGCCCGCCTGGTGCAGCCCGGCGACCTGGTGATCATCATCGCGTACGCGCAGATGACCGACGCCGAGGCGCGCGAGTTCGAGCCGCGCGTGGTGCACGTCGACCGCTCGAACGCCATCGTCTCCCTGGGGTCCGACCCGGCCGAGCCGGTCCCCGGCGGCGACGACGTGCGGGGCGACCTCGTGGCGCGCTGAGGACGCGGCGGCAGCGGACCAGGGCGGCCGCGCACCTCCCGGGAGGG
>NZ_JBEYYT010000476.1:0-6903 GCF_040645715.1 Spirillospora sp. NPDC046719
GCCCGGACGGCGGCCCGGACGAGAGCGCGGCGGGCGGCCCGGACGGCGGCCCGGCCACCGGGCCGGAGCCTCCCGGGTCCGCGGGCGGGGGCTCCGCCAGCGGTGCCATCCCGCACACGTCGCAGAAGCCGTCCTCGCCGACCTCTCCGGTGCAGCCGGGCTGGGTGCATCGGGTCATGTGGTCCCCGTCCCGTCGTTCTCGCGCGCCCTGATCGCGCGCTGGTACTCGGCGAGCAGCGCGGTCGCACGGCGCAGGTCGCACGGCGCCGACCACAGCACGTCCCGGGCCAGCCCGTGCAGCGCCGTGAGCGCCTCGTCCTCGGCGAGGCCGAGCCGCGCCGCCTTCGCCCGGTACGCCTCCAGGCGCCCGCGCAGCTCGCCCCGCCGGTCGAGGAGCCCCTCGCTGAGACGCAGATCGTCGCGCGCCCGTTCCAGCGCCTCCGCCGCCGCGCTCTCCAGCGCCGCGACCCGGCCCGCCATCTCCACCCAGCGGCCCGCCTCCCGCAGCCGCTCCAGCGCGGCGAGCCGGTCCCGCAGCCCTTCCCCGAGCCCCCGCGACGGCGCCGGCACGTTCGGCGCGTGGATCTTCAGCAGCACCGTCGCGTGCGCCTCCCAGGCCCGCCGCTCGGTCTCCTCGACCCGCCCGATCGCCTCGCCGAGGCCCGCGACCAGCTCGGCGTACTCGTCGCGGAGCCGCGCCACCCCGGCCAGCTCGTCGCCGATCGACCGCAGCGACGCGCGGACCCGGTCCAGCCGCGCGGTGTCGGGACGGCCGTCCGGGCACAGCGACAGCGGATCGGTGCGGACCAGCCGGCCGAGCGACGTCAGCTCGCGGCCCAGCCGGTCCAGCTCCGGGTGCCGGGTGCCGTCGAGGGAGTGCGCCAGCCGCGCCGTCCGCTGCCAGCTCTCCTCCGCCTCCTCCAGCGGCTTCAGCAGCGCCGACCACGCCGCGTCCGCCGCCGCGACCTCCTTCGCCACGAACGCGAACGCGTCGGACATCATCCCGACCGCCTCGTCCAGCGTCGCGCGCTTCTCCTGCGGGCCGAGCAGCGTCCGGTCCTCGAGGGGGATCTCGCCGTCCGGCAGCTCCACCGACCGCCCCGACAGCATCCCGGTCAGCTCCACCAGCGTCGGCACGTCCGGGCGCGGCGACCGGCCGCGCAGCGCGCACGCCGCGTCCAGCACCCGCTGGTAGGCGTCGAAGACCCGCCACAGCAGCGTCAGCCGGGCCCGCACCCGCTCCCAGCGCCGCCACGTCTCGCCGGTGAGCCGGGCGCCCTTCAGCAGCCGGACGCCGGTGTGGCCGTCGAGCTCCAGCAGGGACGCCGCGATCCGCTCCCGCTCCGCGCCGAGCGTCCTGAGGGCATGGTCGACCCCCTCCCGGCTCATGGGCGCGGCGGCCCCGGCCCCGCTCTCGTCCACCTCAGCCCCGCGTTCGGTTCTCTCGGTCCCCGTGCGCACCCTCGTTCCGGCGGCCTGGGAGCAAAGGACCGCTCAAGTATCGGGCATGCTCTCCCCAACAAGTGTGATCCGTGACACTTGGCGACACAAGCGCCTGTCCTCGCGGGACAGGCCGCCGCGCCGGTGGGACGATCGGCGAGGGGCTTTACCCTGGTGCGCCGGGAACCTCGCCGCACGAGGCGGCGTTACGCAGGTAGGCCCAGATGAGAGGAGTGGTGAGTCCGCGGTGTCGGACCCCAGTCATAGACCCGGTGCCCCATGCTGACGGCCGCGCTGGGAGTGCTCGCGGTGATCGTTCTCACCGCCGCCACCGGATATTTCGTCGCCCAGGAATTCGCCTACGTCGCCGCCGACCGCGCGTCCCTCGAGCAGGCCGCCGCGCGCGGCGACACGTCCGCCCGCCGGGCCGTGAAGGTCATCGGCCGGCTGTCGTTCATGCTGTCCGGCGCGCAGCTCGGCATCACGATGACCACGCTGGTCGTCGGGTTCATCGCCAAGCCCGCCCTGGCCGAGCTGATCAGGCCGCTGCTGGACGCCGCGGGCGTGCCCGCGGGCGCCACCGGCGCGATCGCGCTGGCCGCCGGGTTCGTGCTGGCCACGCTGATCCAGATGCTGCTGGGCGAGCTGTTCCCCAAGAACCTCGCCCTGGCCCGCGCTGAGTCGCTGGCGCGCGCGCTGGCCGCGTCAACGCTCGTCTACCTGGCCGTGGCGGGCCCGCTGATCCGGCTGTTCGACCGTGCCGCCGAGCGGCTGCTGCGCCTCGTCGGCGTCGAACCCGTCGAGGAGCTGCACAGCGGCGCCACCCTGGAGGAGCTCGGCGACATCATCGGCAAGTCGCAGAGCTCCGGCCACCTGCCCGCCGACCTGTCCGGCCTCCTCGACCGCGCCCTGTCCTTCGGCGACCTCACCGCCGACGAGGTCATGGTCCCGCGCCCGCAGGTCAGCACGCTGCCGTCCACCGCGCCCGCCGCCGACCTCGTCGCGCTGATCCGCGAGACCGGGCACAGCGCCTACCCCGTGTACGACGGCGAGGTCGACGACGTCATCGGCGTCGCCGGGGCCCGCGAGGTCGCCGACGACGCGCTCGACCCGGCCACCCCGGTCGGCCGGATCGCCCGCCCCGCGCTGCTCGTCCCCGGCAGCCAGCCGTTGTACGGCGTCATCGAGCGGATGCGCGAGTCCGGCGAGGAGTTCGCCTGCGTCGTCGACGAGTACGGCGGGCTCGCCGGCATCCTCACCTTCGAGGACGTCGCCGAGGAGCTCGTCGGCGAGATCGCCGACGAGACCGACGCCCGCGAGGACGCCCCGACCAGCGGCCCCGACGGGTCCTGGCTCGTCGACGCCGGCATGCGCATCGACGAGGTCGGCCGCCTCACCGGCCTCGACCTGCCCGAGGGCGACGCCTACGACACCCTCGGCGGCCTCGTCATGGCCGAGCTGCGCCGCCTCCCCTGCCCCGGCGACCGCCTCACCGTCGCCCTGGACGGCGCGGCCGGGCACGCCGAGCTGGAGGTCGTCAGCGTCGCCCGCCGCGTCGCCGAGAAGATCCGGATCCGCACCGCCGCCGCCCCGGCGCCGTCCGGCCGGCCGGAGGTCTCCGACCCGCCGTGCGCCGCCGCGCCGTCCCCGGACGCCGAGGAGGTGTCATGGACCCGCTGACCTCCCTGCTCGTCACCGTCCTGCTGCTGATCGGGAACGGCTTCTTCGTCGCGTCGGAGTTCGCGCTCGTCGCCGCCAACCGGTCCCAGCTCGAACGCGCCGCCGGCAAGGGCAGCCGCCCCGCCGCCGCGGCCCTCGCGGGCGTCCGCGAGCTGTCGCTGATGCTCGCCGGCGCGCAGTTCGGCATCACGATGTGCTCGCTGGGCCTCGCGATCGTCACCGAGCCCGCGTTCGAGCACCTCCTCGAACCGCCCCTGCACGCCGTCGGCGTCCCCGAGGCCGGCGCCAAGGCCGCCGCCCTGGCCTGCGCCCTCGGCGTCATCACGTTCCTGCACATGGTCGTCGGCGAGATGGCGCCGAAGTCCTGGGCGATCGTGAACCCGGAGCGCTCCGCGGTCCTGCTCGCGCTGCCGTTCCGCGGGTTCGCGAAGGTGTCGCGCCCGATCCTCGCCGCGCTGAACGCCACGACCAACGGGCTGCTGCGGCTCGTCCGGGTCACCCCGCGCGACGAGCTGGACAGCCACACCGACCCGGCGCGGCTCAGCCACCTGGTCGGCGAGTCCCGCCGCCTCGGCCTCATCGGGCGCCACGACCACGAGCTGCTGCGCCGCGCGATCTCCGCGCGCGAGGCGACCGTCCGGCACCTGGTCATCCCCGCCTCGTCGGTGACCACGATCGACGCGGGCGCGTCCGCCGCCGACATCCGCCGCACCGCGACCGCGAGCGGCCACAGCCGCCTCCTTGTCCGCGGCCCGGACGGCACCGCCACCGGCATCGTGCACGTCCGCGCCGCCATCACCGAGCCGGACGGCGACCGGCCCGCGGGCGAGCTCGCCTACCCGGCGCCGGCCCTCACCGCGGAGACCACCGTCCTGGACGCCGTCAGCCGGATGCGCCGCGCCCGCGCGCAGCTCGCCGTCGTCAACGGCGACCGCGGCGCGTTCGCCGGGATCGTCACTCTGGACGACCTCCTGGCCGAGCTCCTGGCCACGAATCCGCACTGACCGGTGAAGATCATCACGCGCGACCGCGGGGGCCACGAGTGATCGTTTCCATGTGAGACGTTAGACGCGGGCAAAAGGGGACACATACGGCCCCGGGTCGATCTGGGACGGGATGGCGTAGGTGAACCACTCAACGGAACCCAACGAGCCGGACGGCGTGCCGGAGCCCGAGCTCGACGCCCGTCCCGACCTGGAGACGATCCCGCTGGCCGAGGCTCCGGCGGAGGAGACGCCGGCCCTGGGCGTGGAGGAGGTCTCCTGGGGCGGTCCCGAACTCGTCGAGAACGTCTACGCGCCGCTGACGGAACAGTACGAGCATCTCCAGTCGGGCATTGAGGACGACGCGCTCGGCTGGACGGCCCAGATCGACGCGCTCCGGGCGCTCCGGGGCGCGCGTGTCGCCGGGGACTGGGAGACCCTCGCCCGCCTCCTCGTCGCCCCGGGCACTCTCGAAGAGGCCGGCACCGTTGAGGAGACGGGCGCGGTCCGCCTCGTGCGGACGGCGGACGAGGCGGAGACCGTCCGGTCCCTCCTCGGGGACCTCAAGGCCGCCGGCGAGCGCACCCTGCTCCTCGCGCCCACCCCCGAGAAGGCCGCCGAGCTCCTCGAAGCCGTCCAGGACGACCCGGAGATCCTCACCCTCCTCATCGAGACCCGGCCGCCCCGGCCCGCCGCGCCGCCGCCCGCGCCGTCCGTGCCGCCGACTCCGTCCGTGCCGTCCGTGCCGTCCGCCCCGCCCGTACAGCCCGCCCCGTCGGTGCAGCCCGCCCGGTCTGACGAGACCCTCAAGCTTCCGACACTCCCCGACGAGCCGCCCGCTGACGACGCACCGGCGGGGCCCGCCGCCCCCGAGGCCGTCCAGCCGCAGGAGGAGGACGCCGCCGCGGCGCCGGGCCGGAACGACTTCGGCTCCCACGGGACCGTCGAGTTCAAGCCGGTGACCGGCCTCCCCGACCCCGGCGCTGGAGCGACGCGAGCCGAGCCCCTCCCTGGCCCGCACGCTGAAGGCACGCCCGAGGCGGGCGCCGCGGACGCGACGCGAGCCGAACCGCTGCCCGCACCCGTGGGAGACGACCTCCTGCCCGGCGCGGACGCGACGCGCGCGCAGGCCCTGCCCGGTCCCATGGCGGACGACGAGCAGCCCGCCGCGCCGGAACATCCCGAACCCGGGGCAAGCCCGGACGTCCCCGCCTCGGCAGAGGCGACGGCGGCTCACGCGCTGCCCGGACGGCCAGGCGACGACGCCGGAGTCCCGTCCGGCCCGAGCGCCCCGGACTCCACGGAGACCATGGCTCTCCCCGTCCCGGTGCCCGACGAGCAGAGCCCTGGCACCGCGTCGGCGGAACACGTGCAAGGCGAGGCCGGGGCGCGTCCTGGCGTCCCGCCCGAGGAGAGCGCCGCAGAGGTGACGTTGAGCGATGCGTCCGGAGATCCGGCAAGGGAGACCGGCGCGCACGCGGAGGATGCGGCACCGGCGGCGGGCGGCTCGGACGCCCATGGCGGCATCGGCGAGCCCCTGCCCGGCGCGGCCGGGCGTCCTGCGGGAGACAACGCCGATCCCGGCTCGACGCTGCCCGGGCCGGCCGATGAGGCCTACGAGCGCATGGAGGGCGCGTCCGAGGCCGCGGAGGCGCGTGCGTCGGGAGCCGCGCTGCGGGCCGTCGGCGAGGGATGGCCTCGGACATGGCGGGCCGAGGCGGGGGTGCTGCGGCGCGGGTTGATGCTGCTGGAGCAGTGGCCTCGGGACGCGGAGGCGCTGGCGGCGGTGCGGGCGGAGACGGCCGCGCGGAAGGAGGCGCTGGAAGCGGAGCTGGCGCGCATCGCGAGCGGGATCGAGGAGGCGCGGGACGCGGCGCAGAGCGCGGAGGAGCGGGCCGCCGAGGCGGAGGCCGAGGCCGAGCGGCTGGTCGCGGTGCAGCGGGAGGCGGAGGAGGAACTGGCCGGTCCGCGCGCGGAGGCGGAGCGGTTGCAGGCGCTCGCGGACGCGGCGGGCGCCGAGGCGAGCGAGCTGACGCGGGTGGCGGACGAGGCGTTCGCCCGGTGCACGCAGCTGGAACAGCGGGCCCATGAGGCGCAGAACGAGTTGCGGGACGCGCAGCAGGTGGAGGCGTCGCTGAAGGACGAGCTGGCGCGCGCGCAGGCGGCGTTGCCGGCGGCGATGGAGGAGGCGGACAGGCTGGCCGCCGTGGACGCCGACGCGTCGGCGGAGGGCCACGCGGCCTACTACCGGCTGGTGTCGGCGGAGTCGGCGCTGGCGGCGGTGCGGCGGAAGATGACGCTGACGCAGCGGCTGCATGTGGCGGCGCCGCCGTCGAACCTGCGGAGCGTCCGGGCGGAGGTACGGGCGCGGGCGCGGGAGGCGGACGAGGCGGCGAAGCGCGCGCAGGAGGCGAAGGACGCGGCGGAGCGGGCGGAGGCGCACCGGCAGGGCCTCGCGACGTTCGTGGCGGAGAGCGGGCCTCGGCTGGCGACGGCGCGGGAGGCGCAGGAGCGGTTGACGACGGAGCTGGCGTGGCTGGCGACGGAGCGGGAGACGGCGGGCGCGGAGCACCAGGAGCAGGCGCGGCGCGCGGCGGAGTCGGTGGACCGGGCGACGCAGGCGGGCCTGGAGGCGCGGGCGGCGCAGCAGGCCGCCCGGGTGATCGAGGAGCGCGTGGAGGCCGCGCGGACGGGCCGGGAGGAGGCTCTCGCGGCGGTCGAGCGAGCGCGCGCGGACGCGGAGGCGGCGGTGGCACGCGCCGCCGAGGGACGGGCTGAGCTCGACCGGCGCGGCGCGGAG
>NZ_JBEYYT010000477.1:0-6881 GCF_040645715.1 Spirillospora sp. NPDC046719
CCCACCGAACCCGGCCCGGCCATGGTGCTCGGACTGGCCGTGCTGATCGGCACGGCGGTCCGGGTCCTGCCCGCCGCCAAGGCCGGCGCGGTCGCCGCCGCCGGCCTGGCCCTGGCGGTCGCCCGCCTGGCGGCCGACCCCCCGGTCAGCGCGAGCGGCGCGTCCTCGATGGCCGTCCTGTACGCCGGGGCGTGGCTGGCGGCGGTGTCGGTGGGCCGGTGGCTGCGGACGCTCGACGCCCACGCCGCGGCGACCGCCGAGCGGGTACGCCGCGAGGAGCGCCTCGAACTCGCCCGCGAGCTGCACGACATCGTCGCCCACCACATCACGGGGATGGTGATCCAGGCCCAGGCCGCCCAGATCGTCGCCCGCAGGGACCCGGCGAACGCGGCGGAGCCGCTCGCCGGAATCGAGACCGCCGGCACCGAGGCCCTCGCCGCCATGCGCCGCGTCGTCGGCCTGCTGCGCGACACCGCCGACGCCGCGCCCGCCGCGCCCGGGCCGGAGCGGCTCGACGAGCTGGTCGAGCGGTTCAGCGCGGGCGGGCCGCGGGCGACGCTCCGGTCCTGCGGCGGCGCGGACTGGCCGCCGGAGGTGACCAGCACGGTGTACCGGATCGTCCGGGAGGCGCTGACGAACGTCCGGCGGCACGCGCCCCAGGCCGGCTCGGTCGCCGTGACCGTCGCGGAGGAGCCGGAGGGCGTCACCGTGCGGGTCGACGACGACGCCCCGCCGGGCCCCGCCCGGCCGCACCACCGCGCCGGGTACGGGCTCGTCGGCATGCGCGAGCGCGTCGAGACGCTCGGCGGCACGCTGGCCGCCGGCCCCCGGCCCGGCGGCGGCTGGTCGGTGCGCGCGGTCCTGCCCCTCCGGGAGTCCCGATGACCATCACCGTGCTGATCGCCGACGACCAGACGATGATCCGCGGCGGCCTGCGGCTCATCCTGGAGGACCAGCCCGACATCCGGGTGGTCGGCGAGGCCGCGGACGGGGCCGAGGCGGTGGAGGCGGCGCGGCGGCTCCGCCCGGACGTGTGCCTGGTCGACATCCGGATGCCCCGCCTCGACGGCATCGAGGTCACCCGCGCGCTGGCCGGGCCCGGCGTGCGCGATCCGCTGCGGGTCGTGGTGGTCACCACGTTCGACCTGGACGAGTACGTGTACGGGGCGCTGCGCGGCGGGGCGGCCGGGTTCGTGCTGAAGGGCTCCGGCCCCGCGCTGCTCGTCGAGGCCGTCCGCGCGGCCGCCAACGGCGAGGCGCTCGTGTCGCCGTCGGTCACGCTGCGGCTGCTGCGGCACCTGACGGCGGGCGGCGCGCCGGGCGCGCGCACTGCGGACGTCCCGCTGTCGGAGCGGCAGCTGGAGGTCGTGCGGGCCGTCGCGCGGGGCCGCACCAACCAGGAGATCGCCGCCGAGCTGTTCATCTCCCTCAGCACGGTGAAGGGCCACATCGCCGGCGTCCAGAGCAGGCTGGGGTTCCGCAACCGGATCGAGATCGCCGCGTGGGCGTGGGAGAACCGCATCGTCGAGGGCGGCTGACCGGCCGCGAACCGCCCGGCGGCGAATCACTCAGCGGCGAACCGGCCGAAAGTACCGTCTCCGGCGGGGCGAACGGTGCCGCGGGCCGATGGGCGGGCGGGCGCCCGCCTCCGAGGATGAGCGGCATGCCGCACAAGCAACCGTCCCCGGTGCTCCAAGCCGAGGGCCTGACGAAGAAGTACGGCCGCCGCACGGCGCTCAGCGAGGTCGACCTGACCGTCCCGGCGGGACGCGTCATCGGCCTGGTCGGGCCGAACGGGGCCGGGAAGTCCACGCTGCTGCACCTCGCCTGCGGCCTGATCGAGCCCACGTCGGGGTCGCTGCGCGTGCTCGGATCCGCCCCGGCGGCCGGGCCGTCGCACCTGGCGCGGGTCGGGTTCGTCGCGCAGGACACCCCCGTGTACGGGTCGTTCACCGTCGCCGACCATCTGCGGATGGGCGCGAGGCTGAACCCGGGATGGGACCCCGCCCTCGCCGAGCGGCGCGTCGCCCAGGCCGGGCTGAACCCCGCTCAGAGGGCCGGCGGGCTGTCCGGCGGGCAGCGCGCGCAGCTCGCCCTCACGATCGCCGCCGCCAAGCGCCCCGACCTGCTGATCTTCGACGAGCCGGCCGCGGCGCTGGACCCGCTGGCGCGCGCCGGGTTCCTGCGGACCCTGCTGGAGTCCGCCGCCGAACTCGGCGCCGCCGCGGTGCTGTCGTCGCACCTGCTCGGCGACATCGAGCGCGTCTGCGACCACCTGGTGGTGCTGTGCGCCTCCCGCGTGCAGGTCGCCGGGGACGTCCGGGACGTGCTGGCCGCGCACCGCCGCCTGGTCGCGCCGCGCGGCGAGCTCGCCCGGCCGCCGGCCGGAGTCGAGATCGTCCACGCCGAGAGCGCGGGCGAGCACGACACCGCGGTGGTGCGCGGCGATGCCGTCCCGCCGGAGCCGTACCGGGTCGAGCCCGTCTCGCTGGAGGACATCGTGCTCGCCTACATGACCAGGGCGTCCGCCACGACCGGGGAGGACGCGCGATGATCTGGCTGACCTGGCGCCAGTTCCGCGTCCAGGCGCTCGTCGCCGCCGTCGCGCTGGCCGTGATCGCCGCTTACCTGGTGTACCTCGGTACCGACATCCGGGACGCCCACGACGCCTACCGGGCCCGCTGCGCGAGCAGGCCCGCCGACTGCCCGCCCGCCCTCGCGCAGTTCCGCGGCGACTACGAGAGCACGCTGCTGTTCCTCGCCGCAGGGCTCCAGCTGATCCCCGTCGTCATCGGGACGTTCTGGGGCGCGCCGCTCATCGCGCGGGAGCTGGAGACCGGCACGCACCGGCTCGTGTGGAACCAGAGCGTGACCCGGCGCCGCTGGCTCGCCGTCAAGCTCGCGTTCCTCGCGCTGGCCGGCGCGGCGCTCACCGGCGCCGCCGCCGCGCTGCTCACCTGGGCGGCGCGCCCGTTCGACGAGGCGACCGAGGACCGCTTCTCCACCATCGTGTTCGGCGCCCGCGACATCGCCCCGATCGGCTACGCCGTCCTGGCGTTCACGCTCGGCACGGTCGTCGGGCTTCTCGTGCGCCGGACGCTGCCCGCGATGGCGGTCACGGGAGTCGCGTTCATCGTGCTCCAGTTCGTCTTCCCGAACATGGTGCGGCCCCACCTCCTCCCGCCCGAGAAGACCACCCTGCGGATGACCGCCCAGGCCATCAACGGGGCCCAGAACATGGGGAGCATCACCGGCGGCGCCGTCGTCCACGGCCTCGCCGTCCCCGGCTCTCCTGGCGCCTGGGTGAGCGACATCAGCCCGTTCCGCACGGCGGACGGCCGGACGCTCAGCGGCGCGAAGTTCGACGAGTGCCTCAACAGCCCGCGGCGGACCGGCGCCGGCGGGAAGTTCGGCGACACCGCCGTCTGCCTCGCCCGGATGAACCTGCACGTCGACGTCGCCTACCAGCCGAAGAGCCGCTACTGGGCGTTCCAGGGCCTGGAGACCGCCGCGTACCTCCTGCTCGCCGGAGTCCTCACGGTGTTCGGGCTCTGGCGCGTGCGGCACCGGGTGAGCTGAGGTTCAGACGAGGCTCGCGCGGGGCGCGCGCAGGCGGCCCTCGCTGTAGTCCTCCACGAGGTGGCGGACGGTCTCCATGGCGTCCTGCTTGTTGGTCCCGATGAAGCCGGTCGGGCCGCGCTTGATCCAGCCGGTGGCGTAGACGCCGGGCAGGACGGCGCCGCCCGGCTCGGCGAGGACGCGGCCGCCCGCGTTCGGGATGACCGCGCGGGCCTCGTCGAACGGGACGCCGGGGACGGCGGTGCCGCGGTAGCCGATCGAGCTGAGCACCAGGCCGGCGTCGAGCGTCTCGCGCTCGCCGGTGGGCTCGACCCGGTCGCCGGAGCCGGGGACGTAGGCGTTGCGGACCAGCTCGACGCCCCGGACGCGGTCGTCGCCGACGATCGCGAGCGGCGACGCCAGGTACCGCAGGACGATCCGCTTCCCGTTCCCCGTCGCGGGCCGTTCCGCCAGCTCGCGCAGCAGCCGGAGCTTCTGCGCGGCGGCGTGGCCGAGAGCGCCGGTGCCGGTGTCGAGGCCGGTCTCAAGGCCGGTGTCGAGGTCGGCGGAGTCGAGCACCAGGTCGATGCCCGGCAGCTGCATGAGCCCGACCAGTTCCGGGAGCGTGAAGGCCGAGTGCGCGACGCCCCTCCGGGCGACGATGACGACCTCCTGGACCCGACCGTCCCGCAGCGCCTCCAAGGCGCGGGGCGCGATGCTCGTGCCGGCCAGGTGCTCGGGGTCGGCGGTCAGGATGCGGGCGACGTCGAGCGCGACGTTGCCGTTGCCGACGACGACCGCCCGCTCGTGCGACAGGTCGAACCGGCGGCCGGCGTGGTCGGGATGGCCGTTGTACCAGGCGACGAACTCGGTGGCCGTCGCGGTGCCCGGCAGGTCGCGGCCCGGGACGTCCAGGCGCCGGTCCGCGGACGCCCCGACCGCGTAGACCACCGCGTGGTGCCGGTCGAGGAGGTCCTGGTGCGTCACGTCGCGGCCGACCTGCGTGCCGTAGACGATCCGGATCCCGTCCTGCGCCGCGATCCGGTCGAACAGGTCGCCGACCTGGCGGGTCCGCACGTGGTCGGGGGCGACGCCGGTGCGCGCCAGCCCGTACGGGACGGACAGCCGCTCGTACATCGTGACCCGCGCGCCGGGGACGGTGAGCAGCTCGTCCGCCGCGTACATCGCCGCCGGGCCCGTCCCCACGATCGCCACGTCGAGCGGCTCCCGGCCCGCGGGCACCGTGAGCGGCGGGACGTGCGGCGCCAGCAGCGGCCGCACCCGGCCGTCCCGGTAGAACGCCTCGTTGATCGACACGAATGGCTCCTGCGACTCCGGCAGCCGGTCGTGCGGGACGATCGCGTCGACCGGGCACGCGGTCACGCAGGCGCCGCAGTCGACGCAGGCGACCGGGTCGATGTAGAGCATGTCGGACGTGAGGAAGTCCGGCTCGTCCGGGGTGGGATGGATGCAGTTCACCGGGCAGGCGTACACGCAGGACGCGTCGCCGCAGCAGGACTGCGTGACCACGTGGGGCATGGCTGGGGGTGCTTCCTAACGGGTCAGGCGGCGTGGGCCCGGCGGTGCGGCTCGCCGCGGTAGCGGGACGGCTCGCCGTCGATGCCGCAGGCCTTCCACACCTTCCGGGCGGCGGGGTTCATCAGGCCGAGCTCCTCGGCGAGCATCCGGACGTCGCCGAAGTAGCCGCGCAGGATCGCCTTCGACTCCTCGCGCTGCCAGAACGCCTCGCGCATCACCTTGCGGGGGATGCCGAACTCCTTGGCGAACCGCCGCGGCGGCGCCATGATCGCGCCGGCCAGCCAGCGCATGACCAGCGGGTAGGCGATGGAGGTGACGCCCTTGCCGGCCCTGGTCTGCCGGGCCACGTGCTCGTTGAGGAAGCGGTGCGCGAACGAGATGTGCCGCGCCTCCTCGGCGATGTGGATCTCCATGGTGCGCAGCAGCGCGGGCGGGCGGGCGGCGCCGTCCCGGATGACGTCCTTCTGGAAGTGGTCGATGGGCTCCTCGCCCGCCAGGATGCCGATGAAGAAGATGACCGGCGCGTAGGCGGCGAGGTGCCAGAGGGAGGACGTCGCCCGGTAGGGCGCCTTCATGCCGGGCACGTCGACGCCGGTGCGGTTGACCAGCTCCTGGAACATCTGGATGTGGTTGCACTCCTCCGACATCTCGTGGAGGCAGTACCGGAACTCCGGGGAGCCGTTCGGCAGCTTCATCGCGTACTGCATCATCCCGCGGATGAGGACGCTCTCGAAGACGAGGCCGACCTTCTGCATGTTCGCGGTCCGCCACAGCCCGATCGCGATCCTCTTCTCCTCGGGCTGCGCCTTGTACCAGGGGTGCGCGCCGAGCGGGTCGCAGTCGGGCAGGATCCAGCGCGGGTCCGAGGCGTCGATGGCGAAGTCCGGGGAGTCCCAGTCGATGTCCAGGTACGGGTCGAACCGGCGGTGGACGGATCCGTTGGAGAGGGTCCGCAGGAACTCGCGGTACTCGGTCACCTGTGCCATCGGGGACCTCCTAGATCGTTTACACTTCCTATAGGAACTGTAAACAGTGATCGCTTACCGGGTCAATGGGCGGGGACTGTGGGCCCGGCCATACAATCGGGCCCATGCCGAGGCAGGACGGGGACATCCACGCCCGCATCCTCGACGCCGCCGCCGCGTGCCTGACCGAGGGCGGGTTCACCTCCACCCGGCTGCTGTCGGCGATCGCGCGCCGGGCCGGGCTGTCGCGCCCGACGCTGTACAAGTACGGCGGCAGCCTCGACGAGATCAAGGACGCGCTGATCGAGCGCGAGCTCACCGCCTACCTCGCCGAGGCCGCGCCGATCATCGACGCCGCCCGCTGGGACGCCGACTACGTGTCGGACCTGCTGGCCTTCCTCGTCGGCCGGGCCCGCCGGCACCCGCTGCTGTCCGCCGCCGTCCGCGACGTCCCCGACATGGTGCTGCCGTGGTTCACGATCCGCGCGGACCTCACCGTCGCCCGCGTCACGGCCCTCGCGGCCCCGGTCGTGCAGGAGAAGATCGACCGGGGCGAGTTCCCGCCGGTCGACGTGCCGGTGCTCATCGACGTGCTGACCCGGATCGTGCTGTCGCTGGTCTTCGTGAACAGCGCCGGCGTCGACGCCGACGACCCGGAGGACCTGCGGCGCTACCTGCGCACCGTCACGGGGTTCATCTCGCTGCTGCCCGGGCGCGGCGAGGGCGCGGCCCCGGCGGCGTCCGCCCGCTGACCGGTTTCCGCCGGCCGGGCAGCAGCGAGATGAACCCCGTGACGGTGCGCAGGTAGCGCCGCAGGTC
>NZ_JBEYYT010000478.1:0-6851 GCF_040645715.1 Spirillospora sp. NPDC046719
CCCCCCCCCCCCCCCCCGCCCCCGCGCCCCGCCCCGGGGCGCCCCGGGGGCCCCCCGGCCGGTCAGCCGAGGACGGCGGCGAGGCGCTCCTCGCGGAGGCGGCCCGCCCACGAGTCGTCGATCGGCTGCAGGTCGTGGCCGACGGCCCAGCGCAGCAGCAGGTCGGCGAGGCCCGGGTTGCGGACGAGCGCCGGGCCGTGCATGTAGGTGCCGAGCACGCGGCCCGCGTAGGCGCCCTCGTAGCCGTCGCCGTTGCCGATGCCGTGCACGACCTTCGCGAACGGGCGGGCGTTCGGGCCGAGCCGCGTGACGCCCTGGTGGTTCTCGAAGCCGGTGATGCGCGGCACGTTCAGCTCGCCCGCGACGTCCCCGACGATCTCGCCGACGGCGCGCTGCTCGCCGCGCCCGGAGCTGATGTCGAGCAGGCCGAGGCCGCGGACGGGCTGGCCCTCCTCGCCGCCGAACTCGTGGCCGAGCAGCTGGTAGCCGGCGCAGACCGCGAAGACCACGGCGCCGGACTGCACGGCGCGGGCGAGGCCGCCGTCGCCGAGCAGCCGCTGCGCGGCGAGGATCTGCGGCCGGTCCTCGCCGCCGCCGAGCAGGTAGATGTCGCCGTCGGCGGGGACGGGCTCGTCCGAGCGGAGGCTGACGGTCTCGGTGGGGATGCCGCGCAGCGCCGCGCGGCGCTCCAGGACGATGGTGTTGCCCTGGTCGCCGTAGGTGCTGAGCAGGTCCGGGTAGATCCAGACGATCTTGATGCGGTCAGACGACACGGCCGTACCTCGTTCGGATGCTCTGGAAGGCGGTGTAGTTGGCGATCACGTCCAGGTGCCCGGGCGGCACCGCCATGACGGCCTGGTCGATGTCGTCCACCAGGGTGAACTGCACGTCGGCGGCCTCGAGGCGGGCGGCGAGGTCGATGCGGCGCTCGCCGGCGACCCAGACGGGGCGGCCGCGCAGGATGCGGTAGTCGACGTCCCACAGCCAGGAGGTGTCGCGGCCGTCGGGGCCCTGCGCGTTGATCGACAGGGCGACGGGGCCGGGCGCGGGCTGCAGGACGTCGAACGCCTCCAGCCAGCCGGCGGGGTTCTTCGACAGCAGCAGCCGGAGCGTGCGGCCCTGGTGCTCGACGGTGGTGTAGCGGCCGGCGACCGACCGCACCTGCGACAGCAGCGGCAGCGCCTGCTCGGGCGGGACGCCGAACTGGGCGACGACCGCGAGCGCGATGAGCGCGTTCGACCGGTTGGCGCGGCCGGGCAGGGACAGCTGGGAGAGGGAGAAGGCGCGGCCGTCGGGGCCGGTGATCTGGTCGCCCTTCAGCGCCCAGTCGGGGCGGGGCCGGCGGAAGTGGCACTGCCGGCACGCCCAGTCGCTGTCCTCGTCGGTGTCCTGCCGGTCGAGGGGGCCGCCGCACTCGGGGCAGCACCAGGAGTCCTCGCGCCAGTGCTGGCCCGCGGCGACCCACGTGACGCTCTTCGCGGACGACGCGCCCCAGGTGACCAGGGGGTCGTCGCAGTTGGCGATGACGTGGCTGTTCGGCGACGCCTCCAGGGCGCGCCGCCACTTGCCGGCGAGCAGCCAGATCTCGGCGGCGCGGTCCATCTGGTCGCGGCTGAGGTTCATCAGCGCGACGATGTTCGCGCCGGTCTCCCGCAGGACCATCGGGACGTACTTCTCGTCGCACTCCAGCACGCCGTAGCGGGCGGTGGGCGCGGACGCGAGCGCGGACACGTGCCCGGTGGGCATGTTCGCGCCGAACGCGTTGGTGGCGACCTCGCCCAGCGGGGTCATCGCCGAGGTGATCAGCCGGGTCGTCGTCGTCTTGCCGTTGGTGGCGCTGACGAGGACGAGCTTGCGGTCCTTGGCGAGCCTGGTGAGCAGCTCGGGGTCGAGGCGCAGGCCGATCCGCCCGCCGATCACCGAGCCGTCACCGCGGCCCGCCATCCGGGACATCTTGGCGGCCGTACGACCGAGCGCGACGGCCAGCTGCGAACGCAGCGGAAGATCGCTCATGGACTCCGTCTTCTCTGGATGCGCCTGTCTTGTTCAAGTGCGCCCTGAACCGCTCCGAGCCTAGCCGCTGCGCGCGGCGCTCGCCGCGCGCCGGGCGTGTTGCGGCGGCCGGTGCGGGCGGTTCTCCGGCGGCGCGCGGCCGTCGGCCCTAAGATGTGAGCAGCCTCACAGGCATTCCGGTAAACCACCGGCGGCAATCTTGACCGGTACCGAGCTGTCGTGATTCGGTGCGAGCCCGTCAGCGGTGAGTCCAGATTCCCATCCACGCGCCCTAGAACGACATCACCCACTACTTTTGTCGGGAGCCCTGCCGGTTTGCGGGGAAGGGCAGCCCGCCCGAGCCGGCGGGCCGGAATGCGCAGCGTGGCAAGCGGCGACAAGGCGAGGTCAGAGCGATGCAGTGTCCGACGTGCGGTTCTCACACGCCCGGGACGCTCGGCAAGTGTTCGAACTGCGACGCGCCGATCGATGTGTACTCGGTCGGTCCGCTTCCGGCGCCCGTCCAGGACGGTGCCGCCGCCGCGCTCGACGAGAGGTCGGGCCTCGGCGAGAAGACGATGATGGTGCCGCCGCCGCCGACGCCCGCGTGGGCGTCCGCCGACCCGGCGCCCTCCGACCCCGAGTCCACCGCGACGTGGACGTTCGACCCGGACCAGGAGGGCTACACGCCCACGGGCGGCATGCCCGCGCTCCCCGCGGGCAACGGCCCCGCGAACGGGGTGAACGGCGTGAACGGCGTGAACGGTGCGGGCGCCCCGCCGCAGGCGGCATGGGCCTCCGAGCAGGCGGGCGCGAACGGCCAAGCGAACGGCCAGGCGAACGGCCAGGCGAACGGCCTGCCGCAGGCGAACGGGCAGCAGCCGGCGCTGGGCGCCGCGCCCGGCGCGGCCGCGCTGCCGCCCGCCGGCGGGTTCCCCGGCGGGTCGCTCGCCCCTGAGGCGGAGCCGCCGCCCGTCGAGTCGATCGTCCCGGAGTCGTGGTTCGCCCAGCCGCGCAAGCCCGACCCGCAGGACGCGGCGGAGGCCACCCAGATCTACGGTTCGCAGCAGCCGCCCGCCGACCAGGGGTGGGGCGCGCCGCTGCCGACCGCCGGCACGCCGCCGCTCGGCACGCCGCCGATGCCGGACGCGGACGCGACGCAGATCGCCCCCGGCGGCCCCATGGGCGCGGGTCCGATGGGCGCGGGCCCGATGGGCGCGGGCCCGATGGGCGGCGCGCCGCTCGACGGCCCGACCAGGATGGACTTCGGTTCCGGCGGCGGAGGGTTCGACCAGACCCGGATGGACCCGGGCGGCACGTCCGTCATGGGCGCTCCCCCGATGGGCCCCGGCGGACCCGGCGGGTTCGGCCAGCCGGGCGGCTACGGCGACCCGATGAACCAGGGCATGCCGTTAGGGAACCAGGGCATGCCGATGGGCCAGATGGGCCCCGGCGGTCCGGGCGGTCCGGGCGGCCCCGGTGGTTACCCGCCGGGCCGGGCGCGTTCCGGCGGCGGGACGAGCAAGCCGCTGCTGATCGGCGTCGCGGCCCTCGTCGCGGTGGCGCTCGCCGCGGTCGCGTTCGTCGCGTGGCCGTCCGGCGGCAAGGACGAGGCGTCGCCGAAGGCCGCCAAGTCGTCCAGCCAGCCGGTGGCGCAGAAGGAGAAGATCAGCGACGCGGAGAAGCAGCAGGCCGAGGCCATGAGCGCGGTGCTGGACGCGAGCGTCGACGCGCGCCGCGTCCTCGCCGGGGCGCTCGGGCGGGCGGGCCGCTGCAAGGACCTGCCGGCCGCGGTCCAGGGGTTCCAGAACGCCGTCCAGCGCCGCCAGAACCAGCTGAACCGGACCCGCAACCTCAAGGTTGGCCAGCTGACGAAGGGCGAGCAGCTGCGGACGTCGCTGTCGCAGGCGCTACAGGCGTCGCTGCAGGTCGACCAGCTCCTGCTGCAGTGGGCGCAGCGGAGCCGGGCGCACTGCCACGGCAAGCCGAAGCCGGACGCGGCGCACGTGCCGGGACGCGCGCAGGGCGAGCGCCGCGCGACGCTCGCCAAGCAGCGGTTCGTCGCGCTGTGGAACCCGGTCGCGAGGAAGACCGGGCAGCCGGTGCGCAGCTGGCAGCGGGTCTGACCGGCGGGGCGCGGCGGGCCGTCCGGCGCCCGCCCGCGCCCGCCCCGGCGGCCCGCACGGCCCGTGCGCGGGCGTGACCGTCCGATCACAACCGGGTTGCGACCCGCGGAGGGGCCGTCCGTTAGCGCGGGCGGGGCAGTATCTTGTCACCGATGCACCTCACGGGGTAAGGGGCTGTTATGCGGTGTCCGGGCTGCGGAAGCGACACCAATCCGGCGCTCCCCCGTTGCACGCGCTGCAACGCGCCGGTACGGCCGGCGTCGCCGGACGGTCCCGGCCACACGCTGTCCGCGAGCGAGGAGACCGCGCGCGACCCGTCCCGGGACGACGAGGCGACGCGCGACTACGGCGTCCCGCCCGCTCCGTCCGGCGGCCAGGGGAACCCGTTCGAGCCGCCGCCCGCCGGCGCGCCCCCGTCCGGGTTCGGCGCCGGGCCCGCCGAGCCGCTGCCGCCTCCGTGGGTCCCCGTGCCGGACGCGCCGGACCAGGGGCAGTGGCCGCCACCGGCGGACTACACCACCCCGATGCCGCCGTCCGACGAGCGGTCGACGCCGCTCGGCCCCGAGCCGTGGGCCGAGCGGTCGACGCAGCTCGGGCCGGAGCCGTGGGCCGAGCCCGCCATCTGGCAGCCGCCGGCGCCGCCGAAGAGGAACAACGCGCTGTACTTCCTCATCGCGGCCGGGGTGGTCCTCCTCGTCGTGGTCGCGCTCGGCATCGTGTTCTGGCCGAGCGGGCCGGGCAAGCCCGCCAGGTCCGTCGCCGGACCGGCGTCCTCGCCGGCGGGCCAGCCGGTCACGACCGACGACGAGAGCCCGAACGGCTCCCCGACCCCCGACGGCTCGCCCAGCGGCGACATGACGGCGCAGGCCCGCACGGTCGACGCCCTGATCGAGGACATGGCGGGGACCCGTTCCGAGCTGGGCACCGTCGTCACCGAGGGCTGCCCGACCGACGGCCTCCAGCGCATCCACGACGAGCGGCAGACGCAGCTCGACAAGGCGAACGCGCTGGACGTGAGCGCGCTCGACAACGGCACCGCGATGAAGGACGCGCTGGTGCGGGCGCTGCGCGCGTCGGTCGAGTCGAACCAGCGCTACCTGGACGTCGCGCCCGGCTGCCCGTCCGACGACGAGGTGGCGGACGTGAACCAGGAGGCGACGAACGCGAAGAACGAGTTCATCACCTACTGGACCCCCATCGCCCAGCAGGCCGGGCTCCCCACCCGCGACGGCGACAACATCTGACGGTCGAGCGGCGTAACGGCCGCGCGCACCACGGCGCGCCGGGCCGACGCTGAGGCATCACGGTCGAGGGCATGCACCGTGTGGCTGCGCCCGGTCAGCCGCCTACGCCGACCGCGGCGGCGAGGGCGCGAACGGCCTCGGCCAGCGCCGCCACGCCGGCGACGCGGCGGCCGAGCCGGGCGAGGGCGCCGCCCATGCGCTCGGCGTCCGGGTCGCCGTCCTCCGCCTCCTCGCGGACGTCGGCGAGATCGCGGCGGGCCCGCGCCGCCTCCGGGAGCTCGGCGGCGTGCCGGTCCAGCAGCCGCTCGACGCGGGCGAGGGCCTCGGCGACGTCCGCGCCGGCCCCGCCGCCGACGACCTGCTGGTTCTGGGTGACGTTGTCGCCGGTGGCGATCTGGCCGGACACGTTGGCGTGCCCGCCGATGCTGATGCCCCGGTCGCCGTGCTCCGCCATGCCGTCCTCCGCGAGGTCAGGGGTTGATGCGAGTCTGCCGCTGCTCGACGCTGCGCCCGGACGCGACCTGCCCGTGGACGGTGCCGCCGGTCATGATGACGCCCTGGTTCAGGATGACGCCCGCCTGCGCCCGGTAGGCCGACACGTCGATCCCGCACTCGTCCGACAGGTGGTCGAGGATCGCCTCGTTCACCCGCCGCTCGATCAGCCGCATGTACTTGTCGACGTCGGTCTCCTGGACGAACGTCGCGAAGCCGTCCTCGGCGCACAGCTCGCGGACGCTGATCCGCGCGCCGTAGTCGTGCGACGCCTTGCGCGCCGGGTTGCCCGACGAGGTCGCCGCGACGAGGCTGCGGGCCATCGTCCAGCAGGTGGTGAGCATCCGGGGCCAGGCGAGCAGCGTGCCGGCCAGCACTGTCCGCCAGCTCTCGGCCAGCGTGCGGAGCAGCAGGGTGACCGCGTCCCAGTCGGGCAGCCGGTCGACGATCCGGTACTCCTCCCGGACGGGCGGCAGGACCGTCGCGACGAACTGCCCGTAGAGCATCCGCCCCTCGACGGCGAGGTAGACGAACGCCGAGAGCACGACGTCCTTCTCCTCGGCGGGCGCGACGGGCCGGCCGTCCGGCGCGTCGATCGCCTGGCCGTGCCCGCCGACGGTGACGCGCTGGTAGCAGCGCAGGTCGCCCTGCGGATGCCGCATCATCGCCTCGACCGCCTCCGGCTCGGCGACGGAGAACGGCACCCCGGCGACCGGGTCGATCAGCGGGTGCCCCTGGAACCAGCGGCCGCTCACCGCGTCGACGGGGCGGGTCCGCTGCGGGCACCGGCCGCGGGCGACGATGTGGACGTCGCTGACCAGCCCGGTGATGCGCTCGTTCAGGGGAAGCGGCGTCCGGTCCGGGGCGGGGGCGCCGGGCCGCGGCGGCGGCGCCTCGTCCCGCATCCGGAGGATCTTGGCGCGGACGCGCTCGTGCAGGGTGACCGCGTCGACCCGCCGCGGGCCCGGCTCGGCGGCGGATCCGCGCGCGCCCGACG
>NZ_JBEYYT010000479.1:0-6813 GCF_040645715.1 Spirillospora sp. NPDC046719
AGTAGACGCTGGTGGAGTCGTAAGTCTGGCCGGGCCGCAGCGTGGTGCTCGGGAACTGCGGCTTGTTGGGCGAGTCGGGGAAGTGCTGGGTCTCCATGGCGAACCCGTCGCCCTGCCGGTACATCGTCCCGCCGGTGCCGACCAGCCGGCCGTCGAGGAAGTTGCCGGAGTAGAACTGCAGGCCGGGCTGGTCGGTGCGGATCTCCATCACCCGGCCGGTGGTCGGCTCGGTGACGCGGGCGGCGAGCTTCATGCCGGTGCCGTCGAGCACGAAGTTGTGGTCGTAGCCGCGCCCGTACACCATCTGCTGGTCGCCCTGGCGGATGCGCTCGCCGATGGTGTGCGGGCGGGTGAAGTCCAGCGGCGTGCCGTGCACCGTGGCCAGCTGCCCGGTCGGGATGAGGGTGGAGTCGACCGGCGTGAAGCGGGACGCGTTGATCTGCACCTTGTGGTCGTAGACCTCGCCGGACCCCTCGCCGGCCAGGTTGAAGTAGGTGTGGTTGGTCAGGTTGACGACGGTCGGCTTGTCGGTGGTGGCCTGGTAGCGGATGCGCAGGTCGTTCCCGCGCGTGACGGTGTAGGTGACGGTGGTGCGGAGGGTGCCGGGGTAGCCCTCCTCGCCGTCGGGGCTGACGTACGACAGCCGGAGCGACACCGCGTCGCCGCCCGTGACCGGCTGCGCCGTCCACACCCGCTTGTCGAAGCCGGTCGTGCCGCCGTGCAGGCTGTTCTTCCCGTCGTTGGCGGGGACCTTGTAGGTCTTGCCGTCCAGGGTGAACTGAGCGCCGCCGATCCGGTTGCCGTAGCGCCCGATCAGCGCCCCGAAGTACGGGTTCTCGTCCTTGTAGGTGTCGCTGAGGTAGCCGTCCAGGGTGCGGAACCCGAGCGCGACGTCGGCGGAGCGGCCGTGCCGGTCGGGGACGTCGAGGGACTGGACGATGCCGCCGTAGGTGAGGATGCGGACCTTCATCCCGTGGCCGCTGCCGAGCGTGTACCGGTCGATCTTCGTGCCGTCCGGCAGCGCGCCGAACGGCTCCTTGGCGATGGTGGGCCCGGAGGACGCGGCCGTGGCCGGGACGGTCAGCAGGCCGCCGGCGAGCAGACCGCCGGCGAGCAGGGCGGCGGAGGCCAGCGGGACGGTGAGGGGTGGGACGCGCTTCATCGGTGTTCCTCTCGCATGGGGGGGAGGGAGGAGACGGACTGGCGTGTTCTGGTAGGGGACGGGGACCTTTCTGGTGAAAGAGGGGGACCACTGGGTCGTCCGGACGGATCGGGGGCGGGGCGGGCGCCCGCCGGGTCAGCGCAGCAGCGGGGAGCCGGACCGCCGCTTGGTCCACACGTCGAACGCGACGGCCGCCAGCAGGACCAGGCCCTTGACCAGCATCACCCGCTCGCTCGGCGCGCCCATCAGCGACATCCCGTTGTTGATCACGCCCATGATCAGGCCGCCGGTGATCGCGCCGACCACCTTGCCGACGCCGCCCTGCACCGCCGCGCCGCCGATGAACGCGGCCGCGATCGCGTCGAGCTCGAAGGTGTTGCCCGCGGTGGGGCCCGCCTGGTTGAGCCGCCCGGCGAAGATGACCCCGGCCAGCGCCGACAGCACGCCCATGTTGACGAACAGCCAGAAGACCACCGACTTGGCCCGCACGCCGGACAGCACGGCCGCCTGCAGGTTGCCGCCGACGGCGTACACGTGCCGGCCGAACACCGACCGGCTCGTCAGCAGCGAGTACGCCAGCACCAGCACCGCCAGCAGCACCAGCACCCACGGCAGGTTGTGGAACCGGGCCAGCTGCACGGTCACCGCCATGATCAGCGCGCCCGCCGCGACGATCTTCAGCAGGAACACCGGCACCGGGTCGACGGTCTGCCCGTAGCCGAGCCGCGTCGCGCGGGTGCGCCACCGGGAGACCGCCAGGCCCGCCACGACCACGATCCCGACCAGCAGGCTGAACAGGTCCGCGCCGCCCAGCGGCCCGAGCCCGACGTTGCCGAAGTAGCCGGAGGTGAACCCGTTCGACAGCGTGCGGACCTGGTCGGGGAACGGGCCGAGGCCCTGGTTGCCGAGCACCGTCATGGTCAGCGCCCGGAACAGCAGCATCCCGGCGAGCGTGACGATGAACGACGGGATGCCGAAGAAGGCCGTCCAGTACCCCTGCCACGCGCCGATCGCGGCGCCCGCCACGAGCGTCAGCAGCAGCGCGACCGGCCACGCGACATGGTGGCTGACCATCAGCCAGGCCGCGATCGCGCCGGTCACGCCGACCAGCGAGCCCACCGACAGGTCGATGTGCCCGGAGATGATGATGAGGATCATCCCGATCGCCAGGATCAGGATGTAGGAGTTCTGCACGATGATGTTGGAGATGTTCTGCGGCTGCAGCAGATCGCCTCCGGTCAGCACCGCGAACAGCACGACGATCAGCGCGAACGCGATGTAGATGCCGCTCTGCCGCACGTTCACGGTCAGCCGCGGCCGGCCGGCGGCGGGCGCCGCCGCGCCGCCGCGCGGCGCGGTCGCGGCCTGCGCGGCGTCGGTCTTCGCGGGCGCGGTACGGCTCATCCGGCCTGCTCCCTTCCCATGGTCATGTAGGACATGAGGCGCTCCTGCGTGGCCTCCGCCCGCGGCACCTCGCCGGTGATCCGGCCGGCCGCCATCGTGTAGATCCGGTCGCACATGCCGAGCAGCTCCGGCAGCTCGGAGGAGATCAGCAGGATCGCCCGGCCCTCGGCGGCGAGCCGGTTGATGATCGTGTAGATCTCGTACTTGGCGCCGACGTCGATGCCGCGGGTCGGCTCGTCCAGGATCAGCACGTCCGGATCCGTGAAGATCCACTTGGACAGCACGACCTTCTGCTGGTTCCCGCCGCTCAGCTGCCCGGTCGTGGCCAGCACGCTCGGCGCCTTGATGTTCATCCCGCCGCGGAACTCCTCGGCGACCCGGTACTCGTGGTACTCGTTCACCCACCCGGCCCGGGACAGCTTCCCGAGCCGCGCGGCCGACACGTTCCGCCTGATGTCCTGGATGAGGTTGAGCCCGTAGCGCTTGCGGTCCTCGGTGGCGTAGGCGATGCCGTGCCGGATCGCGTCCCGCACGGTGCGCAACCGGACCGGCTCGCCGTCCTTGTAGACCCTGCCCGAGATGTCGACCCCGTAGGACCGCCCGAACACGCTCATCGCCAGCTCGGTGCGGCCCGCGCCCATCAGCCCGGCGAGCCCCACGATCTCGCCGCGCCGCAGCGTCAGGGCGGCCCCCGACACCACCGCGCGGTCGCGCTGCGCCGGGCTGTGCACCGTCCAGTCCTCGATCCGCAGCGCCTCCTCGCCGATCTCCGGCTCGCGGGGCGGGAAGCGGTGCTCCAGGTCCCGGCCGACCATCCCGGAGATGACGCGGTCCTCGGTGACCCCGCCGCCGGACGGGTCGAGCGTCTCGATCATCCGGCCGTCGCGCAGCACGCTGACGGTGTCGGCGATCGCCAGCACCTCGTTCAGCTTGTGCGAGATGATCACGCAGGTGATGCCGTCGTCGCGGAGCCCGCGCATCAGGTCCAGCAGGTGCGCGGAGTCCGCGTCGTTCAGCGCGGCGGTCGGCTCGTCCAGGATCAGCAGCCGCACCCGCTTGGACAGCGCCTTGGCGATCTCCACCAGCTGCTGCTTGCCGACGCCGAGGTCGGCGATCGGGGTCACCGGGTTCTCCGGCAGCCCGACCCGCTCCAGCAGCAGCCCGGCCTCGTGGTTGGTGCGGTTCCAGTCGACCAGGCCCCGCCCGAGGAACCGGCCCCCCAGGAACCCGCGCGACGCCCGCTCGTTGCCGAGGAAGATGTTCTCGGCGATCGACAGCTGCGGGCACAGCGCCAGCTCCTGGTGGATGATGACGATCCCGCGCTCCTCGCTGTCGCGGATGCCGGAGAACCGGCACGGCTCGCCGTCGAAGAGGATCTCCCCGTCGTACGAGCCGTGCGGGTAGACCCCGGACAGCACCTTCATCAGCGTGGACTTGCCGGCCCCGTTCTCGCCGCAGATCGCGTGGATCTCGCCGCGGCGCACGGTCAGGTCGACGTCCGCCAGCGCGTTCACCCCGGGGAACGTCTTGGTGATGCCGCGCATCCGCAGGATCTCGTCGGCCCCCGCGGCGCCGGCCGCGCCGGCGCCCTCCGCGAGGGCGCCCGACGCGTCCGTGCCCGTCGTGTCGGTGGTGTCGTCGGTGGTCACGGCGTCATCCCAGCTGCGCCTGCGTGTAGTAGCCGGACTGCACGAGCTCGGTCTGCACGTTGGACTTGTTGACGATCACCGGCTGCAGCATCTGCGTCGGGACGACCTTCTTCTGGTTGTTGTAGTCGGTGGTGTTGTTGACCTGCGGCTTCGCGCCCTTGAGGATCGCGTCGGACATCTTCGCCGCCTCGTCGGCGAGCTTGCGGACGTCCTTGAAGATGGTGGAGTACTGCTCGCCCGCCAGGATCGACTTCACCGACGCCCGCTCGGCGTCCTGCCCGGTCACCACCGGGTACGGCTGGCTCGGGGTGCCGTAGCCGTTGCTCTTGAGCGCCGACAGGATGCCGATCGACAGGCCGTCGTACGGCGAGAGCACGCCGTCGACCTTGGCACCGCCCCGGTAGGTCTTGGTGAGGATGTCCTCCATCCGCTTCTGCGCCGTGGCCGGGTCCCAGCGCAGGATCGCCATGGTCTTGAAGTCGGTCTGGCCGCTCTTGACGACCAGGGTCCCCTTGTCGATGTACGGCTGGAGCACCGACATCGCGCCCTTGTAGAAGAACGGGGCGTTGTTGTCGTCGGGGGACCCGGCGAACAGCTCGATGTTGAACGGGCCCTTCGCCTTGCCCTCCGACCCGTCCGCGTTCTTGATCTTCAGGCCGGTGAGCAGCGAGGTCGCCTGCTCCACGCCGACCTTGTAGTTGTCGAACGTGACGTAGTAGTCGACGTCCGGGCTGCGCATGATGAGCCGGTCGTAGGAGATCACCGGGATGTGGTTCTGGTGCGCCTCCTGCAGCTGGCTGGTCAGCGCGGTGCCGTCGATGGACGCGACGACCAGCAGCTTGGCGCCCTTGGTGATCTGGTTCTCGATCTGGCTGACCTGCGTCGGGATGTCGTTCTCGGCGTACTGCAGGTCCACCTTGTAGCCGAGCTTCTCCAGGTCGGCCTTCAGCGTGTTGCCGTCGCGGATCCAGCGCTCGGACGACTTCGTCGGCATCGTCACGCCGATCAGCGCGCCCTTGGTGTCGCCGGACTTCCCCTTCTTGTCGATGCTCTTCTCGCTGGAGCCGCACGCCGTCATGGCGGTCGCCAGGACCAGCGCGGACAGGACCGTGGTGATGCGCCGGAGTCTCATCTCGTTCTCCTTGGGGGTGGGGGAGGGCAGCGGAGCGAATCAGCGTGGGACGGCGGACGTGGGCAGGGCCTCGGGCGCGGACGGGAACCGCCGCAGCGGCCCCGGGTCCCGGGACCCGATCGGGGACATCCCCTCGCCCGCCCCGAGCCGGGCGAGGGTGTCCAGGACGAGCCGGCCGCGCCGCACCCGCTCCCGCGCGCTCGCCACGGCGGCGGGCAGCAGGTGGAGGCCGACCGGATACAGCGCGGGCGCGTTGCGCAGCCCGAACTTCAGATAGAGCGGCGCGCCGCAGCGGATCAGCTCCGCCGCGTCGTAGAAGCGGACGAACCCGCCGAGGTCGTCGGGCGCCTCGACGTAGAAGTCCATCGGCGCGGCGCTCACCGCGCGGATCTCGGCGAGCTGGGCGACGGTCAGGTCGCTCGGCACGTTGACCGAGTCGGCGCCGAGGCCCTCCCACACCGCGAACGAGGCCGGGTTCACCGGCCCGACCAGCGCGGACACCTTGAACGTGGTGTCGGCGGGCAGCCGGCCGGCCTCGCGCAGCCGGTGCAGCGTCCACAGCACGCCCTCGTCGGCGACCAGCAGCGACCGCACGCCGAGCCCGGTGGCGCGCTCGGCGTCCTCGACGCACTGGGCGAGCTGGTCGCGGCCGCGGGCGCGCGGCCCGGAGGCGTTGTAGGAGCGGCCGCCGGCGCCCGGCTCCCAGGTGCCGCGCGGGCCGAGGAACAGGCACAGCTCGATGCCGCGCGCGTCGCAGGCGTCCACCATCTCGCCGATCTCGGCGTCGGTGAGCATCCACACGCCGCTGCCCTGGCTGATGCGGTGCAGCGGCACCTCTAGGCGCTCGCTCTCCTCCAGCACCGCCGCCAGCACGGCGGGCCCCTCGCAGGACGGCAGTTCGGTGCGCCACGTACCGCCGTCCGGGAACCGCAGGCCGGACGCGGGCGGCGGCGCGGCGCGGCCGGGCAGGCCGAGGGAGCGCAGCGCGTCCTCGCCGGGCGCGCGGCCGGCCTCGGCCGGGTCGTCAGAGAAGGGGTCCATCGGTCCTCCCGCCGGTCGGGGGCGTGTCGAGGTCGGGGCGCAGCAGCACCTTCCCGGCGTCGGGGGAGCCGCTGAGCCCGAGCGCCGCCGCGAACGCGGTCAGCGGCAGCTCGTGGGTGATCAGGGACGCCGGCCGCAGCACCCCGCTGGCGAACGCGCGGACCGCGTACGTCCAGTCGGCGGGGCCGGAGCCGAACACGGTGTGCATCGACAGGGCCCGGGTGACCAGCAGCGACGTCGGGACGGCGTCGGCCGGGTCGGCGGGGATGCCGGTGAGCACGACGCGCCCGCCGCGGCGCGCCAGCCGCACCGCCGAGCCGGCCGTGCCGGACGCGCCGGCGGTCTCCACGACCACGTCGAACGCCCCCTCGGGGGCCTCGCCCGGACGGCTGAACGCGGTCGCCCCCGCGTCCAGCGCCGGCTCG
>NZ_JBEYYT010000480.1:0-6811 GCF_040645715.1 Spirillospora sp. NPDC046719
AGCGCCGCCGGGACGCAGGGCGCAGGCGCGGAGACCGCGTCCGCGGCCTACCGGCCGTCGCCCGAGAACTTCGGCCCCTCCGGGTACTCGCAGCCCATCGAGTACCGGCAGCCACTCCAGCCTCAGGGGCCACCCGACGCTCACGAGCCGTCCGGCCATCCGGGCCCGTTCGGTGACAGCGGGCGCCCGGGGCCGCAGGCGGCGCCCGCGCGGACGTACCGGCGGCTGCGCCGCGGACCGGGGGTCGTCACCGGTCTGGTGCTCGCGACGCTGCTCGCCGCGCTGGACGTCGTCGCGCTCGCGATCCTGATCGCCCGGCCGTCGCTGAGCGCCGGCCACCGGGGCGGGCTCCTTCCGCTGGTCGCGTCGTCGTTCACGCTGGTCGCGATCGTCACGCTGGTCGCGGTGATCGTCGCGTGGCGGGGCAGCCGGGCGGCGGCGTGGACGGTCGTGGCCGCGCGTGTCGCCCGCGTCGCGATGTGGGCGGCGTGGGGCGGGCTGGTCCATGTGGAGCCCGCCGCGCTCGCCGGGCACGCCGCCCTCACCGCCCTGGTGGTGCTCCTGCTCGCGCAGGGCCTCTGGGCCTCCTGATCAGCGCCGCTCCGCCCACTCCCCGAGGTCGCGGCGCTCGATCGCGGCGGCCATCAGGTCCGGGAAGGCGTCCGGGGTGCAGGCGAACGCCGGGACGCCGAGCGCCGCGAGGGCCGCGGCGTTGTCGTGGTCGTAGGCCGGCGCGCCGTCGTCGGACAGCGCCAGCAGCACGACGACCTGCACGCCCGCCGCCGTCAGCGCCGCGACCCGCTGCAGCATCTCGTCCCGGACGCCGCCCTCGTACAGGTCGCTGACCAGCACCAGGATCGTCTCGTTCGGCCGGGTCACGAGGCCCTGGCAGTACGCGACCGCGCGGTTGATGTCCGTGCCGCCGCCGAGCCGGGTCCCGAACAGGACCTCGACCGGGTCGTGCAGCTGGTCGGTCAGGTCGACGACGGCGGTGTCGAACACCACCAGCGACGTCCGCAGCGACCGCATCGAGGCCAGCACGGCGCCGAACACGCTCGCGTACACCACCGACGCCGCCATCGAGCCGCTCTGGTCGATCGCGAGGACCACGTCCCGCTGCACCGCCTGCCGGCGCCGCCCGTACCCGATCATCCGCTCCGGCACGAGCGTGCCGTGCTCGGGCAGGTAGTGCCGCAGGTTCGCGCGGATCGTCCGGTCCCAGTCGACGTCCGCGAGCCGCTTCGGCCTCAGCACCCGCGCGGACCGGTCGAGGGCGCCGCCGACCGCCGAGCGGGTCCGCTGCGCGAGCCGCCGCTCCAGCTCGTCGACGACCTTGCGGACGACGGCCCGCGCCGACTCCCGCGCCCGGTCCGGCATGACCTTGTTCAGCGACAGCAGCGTCCCGACCAGGTGCACGTCCGGTTCGACGGCCTCCAGCATCTCCGGCTCCAGCAGCAGCCGGGTGAGGTCGAGCCGCTCGATCGCGTCCTTCTGCATCACCTGGACGACCGTGGACGGGAAGTAGGCGCGGATGTCGCCGAGCCAGCGGGCGACCGACGGGGCGGAGTCGCCGAGCCCGGCGCCGCGGCGGCCCGGCCGGGGCCGGCCTCCGCCGGCGTCGCCGGCCCCGTAGAGCTTCTCCAGCGCCGCGTCCATCCGGGCGTCGTCGCCGGTCAGGGACACCCCGGTGCCGTCGGCGCGCTCGCCGCCGAGCACCAGCCGCCAGCGCCGCATCCGTTCCGGCCCGCCGTCCGCGGTGCCCTCGTTCGCGGTGCCGCCGTACGTGGTGTCCTCGTTCGGGGTGTCCTCGTTCGGGGTGTCCTCGTTGGTGGTGCCGTCGTTGGTGGTGTCGTCGTTCACGGGGCCTCCCAGCCGAGGACGCGCAGCGCCGTCGCGACGGCGGGTGCCGCGCGCTTCCCGTCGAGGTCGTCGCCGGGCGGGCGGGACGGCCCGGCGGGCGCGGCCCCGGCCCGGCGGACCCGCTCGCCGATCGCGCGCCGCTCGGCGGCGGCGTACGCGCCGAACGTGCGGCGCAGCAGCGGCAGGACGTCGGTGAACGCGTCGGCGGGCAGCCCGGCGATCCAGCCGTCGACCAGCCGGAGCAGCTCCTCGTCGTGCACCAGGACGAGCCCGCCGCCGGACAGGAACCCCTCCACCCAGGCGGCGGCGCGGGCGGGCGCGGCGCCCACCGACACGGCGCGCGCCATCCGGGCGGGGACGTCGTCCAGCCGGCCCGCGTCCAGCAGCAGCCGGGTGATCCGGCCTTCGAGCAGGCC
Source organism: Spirillospora sp. NPDC046719 (assembly GCF_040645715.1). Taxonomy (NCBI): domain Bacteria; kingdom Bacillati; phylum Actinomycetota; class Actinomycetes; order Streptosporangiales; family Thermomonosporaceae; genus Spirillospora; species Spirillospora sp. NPDC046719. The sequence continues at coordinate 2,277 of NZ_JBEYYT010000480.1, forward strand.
GTGGAGGGTCTCGGGCCGGGCGATCAGGGCCGTCAGGGCCGCGCGCCAGCGTTCGAGGTGGTCCTCATCGGCGAGCAGGGCGAGGGCGCCGTGGACGGAGTCGATGTGCCCGAGGAAGTCGCGGGCCGCGTCGTCGTCGAGGCCCGACACGGCGGGCGGAAGGCCGACGCACACCCGGACGACCAGGCCGTCCACGACGGTGCGCAGCGGGCCCGTCGCGGTGCCGCGCACGTCGCCGTACCGGAGCGCGCGCACGAGCGCGGGCAGCGCCGCCATCAGGTGCGCGACGTCGGTGTCGAGCGCGGCCCGGTCGGCGAGGGCGCGCATCACCGTCGGCAGCGCGTCGCCGAGGTCGGCGAGCAGGCAGCGCTCCGCGACGGACGTCAGCTCCGGCAGCGTCCCGGCCTCGGCGGCCATCGCCTCCGCGCGGGCCGCGGTCGCGTCCCGCACGGTCGTGCCCCACGCGCTCGCCTCGATCAGCTCGACGTCGAACTCGGGCCGCCACATCAGCGTCCACGTCTCCCGGAACGTGCCCTTCGACCGGCTCTCGGCGGGCACGCCCCAGTCGACGTCGAGCAGCCGGAGCCGGTGCAGCAGCCGGCTGCGCTCCAGGTCGGTGGGCTTGCGGAGGTCGAGGTCCTGCTCCTTGTCGAGCGCGGACGGCTTGAGCCGCAGCCGCCGCTGCTCGGCCTGCAGGTCGCGCTGGAGCGGCACCATCGGGGTCCGGTCCGGGACGGCGCCGAGCCGCTCCCCGACGACCATCCGCTCGCGGATCAGCTCGACGGGCGCCTCCGCGCCCTCGCACAGCACCGCGCGGGTCGCCTCGGTGACCTCGTCCAGCCCGGCCAGCGGGCGGCCGCGCAGCGCGGCGAGCGCCTCCGCCAGCCGGACCGCCTCGATCACGTGGGCGGACGAGACGTGCAGGTCCTCCTCGCGCAGCAGCCGCGCGGCGGCGGCGAGCCACCGCTCGACCGGCCGGTCCGGCGCCGCGAACAGGTGGTGGTACCAGCCGGGGGAGCGGACGCCCGCGCCGTACCCGGAGCGGCCCGCCAGCCGCCCGTGCGTCCACGGCACCCACGTCATCGCGACCTTCGTCTTCGGCAGCCCGCGCAGCGTCCGGTCGTCGTGCGTCGCGGGGACCTTCGCGCGCAGCGCCGGGACGTGCCAGGCGCCGCAGACCACCGCGACCCGCTCGAACCCCTCCTTGAGGGCGCGGCGCACGGTCCGGCGCATGTGGGCCTCGCGCTGCTCCTCGCGGCGGTCGGCCCGGGACGGCTCCACCCGCTCGCGCAGCTCGGCCATGGCCTCGGCGATCGCCGGGAACGGCGAGGGGCCCTCGTGGCGGTGCTCGACAACGTCGTCCCACCAGCGTTCGGTGTCGTCGTAGCCCGCCGCCTTGGCCAGCGTCCCGAGCGGATCCAGCCGGACGTCCTCCGGCGGCGCGGCGTCCGCCGCCCCGCCCTCGGGCTCCTCGCCGCCGGGTCCGGCGCCGGAGGGGTCGGCGGGGTCGGCGCCGTCCGGTTCGGGCGGGACGAGCTGCTGCGCGGCGGGCAGGTCGCAGAACCGGACGGCCGCGCCCGCCGCCAGCCCGTACCGGATCGCCTGCCATTCCGGGCTGAACTCCGCGAACGGCCAGAACGCGGCCTTCCGGTCGCCCTTCCCCGCCGCGCCGCCGGGCGGGCCGGCGGGGGAGTAGGCCAGCAGCGCGACCGGCGGGACCATGCCGGGGTCGCCGGCCAGCTCGACGATCGCGTCGGCCTCCGGCGGACCCTCGATCAGGATCGCGTCCGGACCGAACTCCTCCAGCGCGCCGCGCAGCGCGCGCGCCGAACCGGGACCGTGGTGGCGGATCCCGAAGACCTCGACCCGTCCGGCCGTCAAGACACCTCCCGGCAGGCGCGGTAGAAGTCCCGCCACTCCGGGCGGTCCCGCACGACCGCCTCCAGGTACTCCTGCCACACCACCCGGTCCGACACCGGGTCCTGGACGACGGCGCCGACGAGGCCGCCCGCCACGTCCGCGGCCCGCAGCACCCCGTCGCCGAAGTGCGCGGCGAGCGCCAGCCCGCTGGTGATCACCGAGATGGCCTCGGCGGTGCTGAGCGTCCCGCTCGGCGACTTCAGCTTCGTGCGGCCGTCGGACGTCAGCCCCGAGCGCAGCTCCCGGAACACGGTGACGACCCGGCGGATCTCCTCCAGGCCCGCCGGTGCCTGCGGCAGCTCCAGCGACGCGCCGATCCGGTCGACGCGGCGGGCCACGATGTCCACCTCGTCCTCGACGGTGTCGGGCAGCGGCAGCACCACCGTGTTGAACCGCCGCCGCAGCGCGCTGGACAGCTCGTTCACGCCCCGGTCGCGGTCGTTCGCGGTCGCGATGACGGTGAAGCCCTTGCGCGCCTGCACCTCGGTGCTCAGCTCCGGGACCGGCAGCGTCTTCTCCGACAGCACCGTGATCAGGGCGTCCTGGACGTCGGACGGCATCCGGGTCAGCTCCTCGATCCGCGCCACCGACCCGCGCCGCATCGCCCGCATCAGCGGGCTCTCCACCAGCGCCTTCTCCGACGGGCCCTCCGCGAGCAGCCGGGCGTAGTTCCAGCCGTAGCGGATCGCCTCCTCCGCCGTCCCGGCCGTCCCCTGCACCAGCAGCGTCGAGTCGCCGCTGATCGCCGCCGCGAGGTGCTCCGACACCCACGTCTTCGCGGTGCCGGGCACGCCGAGCAGCAGCAGCGCCCGGTCGGTCGCCAGCGTCGCCACCGCGACCTCCATCAGCCGCCGCCGCCCGACGTACTTCGGCGAGACGATCGTGCCGTCGGGCAGCTCCCCGCCCAGCAGGTACGTCGTGACGGCCCACGGCGACAGCCGCCAGCCGGGCGGCCGGGGCCGGTCGTCGTGCTCGGCCAGCCGGGCCAGCTCGCCGGCGTACTCCTGCTCGGCGTGCGGGCGCAGCACTCCGGCGGGCACGGGATCTCCGGTCACGGGTTCGGTCACGGGGCGAGCTCCTTCAGCATCTCGGCACGGAAGCGCAGGGTGGTGATCAGGGCCGGGACGGCGCGCGGCAGGGCCCGTCCCGGCTCCTCGGGCGGGCGCCGGGCGAGCAGCTCCTCCAGCCGGGACGCGGCGGACGGGTCGAGGCGCTGCTCGGCGAGCCGGCACAGCTGGGTCAGAGCGTGCTCGTCGCGGCGGGTGGAGGCGGGCCGCCCTGCGGACGCGGCGAGCGTGCCGACCACGGCGGCCGCGAGGTCGCCGGTCCACGGTCCGGGCACCCGCTCGAGGATGGGCGGCAGCTCGGACCGGCCCTCGACCCAGCGGATCAGCCCCGCCGCCGCGGCGTCCCGCTCGCCGGCGGGCAGGACCGCCAGCAGGTCGGCGAGCGCGCCGGGCTCGTCCACCATGACGCCGCCCTTCAGCAGCGCGCGCGCCCACGCGGCGTCCTGCTGCTTCAGCGCGGCCCGCGCCCACCCGATGTGGACGTCGCGGGCGTCGCCGTCGTGCTCGTCCCGGCCGGACCGCCCCTCGGCCGTCCCGGCCGCCGCCACCGGCAGGCACACGATCTCCATCGGCGGCAGCCCGAACAGGTCCGTCCAGGTGCCGAGCGGCGTGCGGGCGAGGATCTCGCGCAGCCAGGCCGCCCGCGTCCCCACCGGGCGGCCCCCGCCGCCGGGCGCGAACGACCCGCCGGGGTGGAACGGGACCCCGTCGCGCGCCAGGTCCTCGTCGTGCGCGGTCGGCGGCGCGACCATGATCCACGTCTGCTCGCGGCCCCGCACGGTGCGGACCCGCGGGACCAGGCAGGCGCGGGCGCGCGCGGCCATCCGCCGCCCGTACGCCGAGCCGGGCAGCCGGGCGAGCAGGTCGGCGGCGAGCTGCCGGACGTCCTTGCCGCGGTCCTCCAGCGCCGACTCCAGGAACTCCTCGTCGTCGGGCGACAGCCCGGCCCGGAACGTGCCGAGGAAGGCGGCGCGGTCGGGCGCGGGCTCCTTCGCCCACGTCTCCCGCAGCGCCTCGCGCGCGGCGGCGGGATCGGTACGGCGCAGCGCGGTCAGGTACGCGGCCCGCTGGTTGCGGGTGCCGGTCTCCCACACCTCGGCGCCGCCGCCCGGATCGCCGCCCGCCCCGACCAGGTACGCCCAGTCGGTGTTCCGCAGCGCCAGCCACACGCCGCGCCGCCCGGCCGCGCGGCTGATCGACGGCCGCAGCATCCGGTCGCCGCGGCCGCGTTCGTGCAGGTCGGGCAGCAGGCGCGCCGGTACCCGCAGCCCGCGCTCCGCCGCCGCGTCCAGCCATTCGGGCAGCACCTGGACGTACTCGCCGCGCAGGATCCGGCCGAGGCCGGGGGGGGCCCCCGCCGGGGCCCCCCCGCGCGCCCCCGGGGGCGCGCGGGGGGGGGCCAGCGCGGCCCGCGCGGCCGGGGGGCGCCCCCCCCCCCGGGGCCCCGCCCTCCCCCCCCGCCAGCTCCCGGGGGCGCCCCACATCGTGTCCCGCCCCCCCCACACCCACCCCCCGCCCCAACACCGAGCCGGCGACCGCGATCCGCGT
>NZ_JBEYYT010000481.1:0-6788 GCF_040645715.1 Spirillospora sp. NPDC046719
CCGGCGGGCGCGCTCCGGGATCAGCGCTCCTCGCGGTACAGCACGTGAGCGCGCTCCACGGGGTCGTACTTGCGCAGCACCAGGCGGTCGGGGTCGTTCCTGCGGTTCTTGCGGGTCACGTACGTGTGGCCGCTCCCCGCGGTCGACCGCAGCTTCACGACCGGCCGGACATCGTTTCGTGCCATCGTCGAACCTCCTCTTCAGAACGACACCGATAACCATCCCCACCCTCTGATTAATCCCGCGGCTCACAGGTGCCGGCGGATCGCCGTCGCCAGCCCGTCCCGCCGCGCCTCGTCCAGATCGTCCTCCGGCGGCCGTCCGAGCAGCGCGAACACACGCGGGCCGCGCAGGTCGGCGGGCAGATCGTCGGCGCGCGGGACGATATGGAAGTGCACGTGCGCGAACCCTTCGGCCTCGGCGAACTGCGCGATGTAGGTCTTGCCGCACCCGGTGACCGCATGCAGCGCCCGCGACAGCCGCACCTGCCAGGCCCCCAGCGCGGCGGCCTCCGCGTCGCTCAGTTCGGCGACGGCAGTGACGTGACGGCGCGGCATGAGAACAAGCCAGCCGGGCGTCCCGGTACCGAAGGCGTGCGCCACCCGCCAGTGCTCGTCGAACGCGACGACCTCGCGGAGCGGCAGCCCGTCCATACGGGCGTTGTGATCGCACACGAGGCAGTGCTCGGTCATGTGCCGATGCTACGAACGCCCCCGCCGCAGCCCCGCCGCAGCCCCGCCGCGCTCACCAGGGGACGGGGCCCTGCTCGCGGAAGAATCCGCCGGTGGGGCCGTCCGCGGGCAGGGTGGCGAGGTCCACGATGATCCGGGAGCCCTCCTCGACGGTCCGGGTGCCGCGGTGCGCGCTCATGTCCGTCGCGACGTACCCCGGCGTCGCCGAGTTGATCTTGATGTGCGCGAGGCCGGGGTCGGCGGCGAACGCCGCGGCGTACTGGACGGTCAGCATGTTCAGCGCCGCCTTGGAACTGGAGTAGGCGAGCCGCAGGTGGGCGTCGCCGCCGAAGTCCGCGCCGCCGCCGGTCAGGGTGAGGGACGCCGTCGTGCTGGACACGTTCACCACCCGCGGGGCCTCCGACCGGCGCAGCAGCGGGAGCATCGCGTTCAGGACGGTGACGGCGCCGAAGACGTTGACCTCGTAGGCGCGGCGCATGTCGGCGGCGGTCATCTCGGTCGCGAGCGCCTCGACCATGAGCCCGGCGTTGTTGACGAGGACGTCGAGGCGTCCGTGCTCGTCCTCGATCCGGGCCGCGGCGGCCGCGACGCACGGCGGGTCGGCGACGTCGAGCCGCAGCGGCCGCACGTCGCCGTCGGGCGCGAGGTCCCGCGCGGCCTCACCGCCCCGGGCGGGGTCCCGGCTGCCGAGCAGGACGGTCATCCCCCGCCGCGCCAGCCGCCGCGCGGTCTCCTTGCCCAGTCCCCTGTTCGCCCCGGTCACGAGCGCGGTCGTCCCCATGGCGTCCTCCTTCGCGTTACAGCCTGTATCTCAATATACAACCTGTATCATCGGGTCCATGGAGCGAGCAGCCGGGGTCGAGCGGACCCGCCGCGCCATCGTCGGCGCCGCGCGGCGGCACCTCGTCGAGGCCGGGTACCACGGCCTGAGCATGGAGCGGGTCGCCGCCGAGGCCGGGGTCACCCGCGTGACCGTCTACCGCCGGTTCGGCTCCAAGCCCGGCCTGCTGGAGGCGGTCGCCGACGACCTCGCGGGCCGCTCCGAGGTCGTCCCGCACCTGAAGGAGGCGCTCGACCGGCCCGCCGCGCGGGACGCGTTCCGCGGGACCGTGGCCGGGATCTGCCGGTTCTGGGGCACCGATCCCGATCTGCTGCGCCGGCTGGTGAGCCTCGCGGAGGTGGATCCGGAGGTCCGCGACGTCATCGCCGGGCGCGAACGCTGGCGGCTGGCGCAGGTGACCGCCGCGGTCGAGCGCCTGGACGGCGAGGGACGCCTGCGCCCGCCGTTCGGGGTGCGGGAGGCGAGCGCGGCGGCCGCCGCGGTGACGTCCTTCCCGTCCTGCGACGCGATGGCCGCCGACCTGGGCCGTCCCCACGCCGAGCTGCCGGGGCTGCTGCTCCCGCTGCTCGCGTCCATCGCCGACCTGGGGTGACGGGGCGACACCGCCCGGCGTTCTCGGCGCGTTCATCCGCCGGTCGGACCCGGCTCCTACGGTGAGCCGGTGACCAAGATCGACAAGTTCTCCCCGTCCCGGCGGACGGTCCTGGCCGGTGCGCTCGGCGCCGCCGCCCTCGGCGCGTCCGCCGCTCCCGCCCGCGCCTCGTCCCGCCCCGGCCCTCGCGGCCTCCGCGTGCTGGTCGCGACCAACGAGCCGTGGGGCACCTACCACGTCTCCCCGCTGCTCCGCGAGGCCGCGGCGCGGGGCGTGCAGGTGACCCAGCTCGTCCCGGACCCGTCCCGGATCGCGCCCGGCGACCCGGTGCCGGTCGCCACGCCGGACACCGCGCCGCGCGCCGACCTGCTGGTCGTCACCGGCGCGGGCGACTGGCCGCTGGAGTGCGCCGCGCGGTTCCGGCACCTGCCCCTCGCGGCGAGTTCGCTGGCCTACCTCGGCCCGGACGAGGCGGCGGGCGCGGGGCGGCTGCGCCCGCGGCTGCGGACCGTCACCTCATCGTCGAACGCCGAGGCCCGGTCGTTCGCGAGCTACCTCGGCACCCGCCGCCGCGTCCGCGTCGTCGGGTCACCGCAGACCGACGACCTGCCGCGCCGCGCACCGGAGAACGGCCTGGTGCTGGTCGTCACGAGCGTCACCCACCCGGACGGGACGGGCGGCGCCGCGCCCGGCACCGAACTGCTGCTCGCGTCGGCGGCGCGGCTGAAGGACGCCGGGAAGCGCGTCCTCGTCGGCCTGCACCCGCGCGAGGACCCGGAGCTGTGGCGGCAGTACGAGATCAGCGCGGTGCCGACGCTCCAGGCGTCCGCGCGGGCGGAGGCGGCGATCGGGATCCCCGGCACGGTGTTCCCGCTGATCGCGGCGGTCGGGACGCCGCTCGTCGGATGCACCGATCCGGCGCTGGACGTGCCCGGCTACCTGCTGTCGGTGTGCTCGTCCACGATCGGGGACGCGGCGGACGCGGTCGCCGCCGTGTCCGGCGCGCACCTGCCGGACGCGTCCGTGCTCGCCGACGCGGTCGGGCCGGTCGGCGGGTCGGCGGCGCGGCTGCTGGAGGCGTGGCGCCGGACTCCCGGCGTCCACCCGCGCTGATCCCGCGCGCACACGAGCGCACACGCGGGGAAAGCACGACGGGCATCCCGTCCGGATCGGGATGCCCATCATGTGGTGGGGCGGTGGGCGGACCGGGCCGTCATTGGTCCGGGTCAAGGTTCCGTCCGCGCCCGCGTTCTGTGTCAAGCAGGGGGTTAAGTGCCGGCGACCACTTCCTTCTCGGTTTCGGGGACGGGGGTGACGGGCTGGTGGCGGCGCGGGGTCATGCCGAGGGCCGCGGCCGCGGCGACGACCATGAACGCGCCCACCATCAGCCAGGCGTGCACGTAGGCGCGGTGAGCGTCCACGTAGCCGTGGGGAGAGCCGAGGACGGCGACGGCGAGGCTGACGCCGAGGACGCTGCCGATCTGCCGGCTCATGTTGACGACGGCGCTTCCCGTCGCGAACCGGTGGTCGGGCAGGTCCGCGGCGGCGGCGGACAGGATGGTGGGGAGCGCGAGGCCGACGCCGACGCCGCCGACGAGCCAGCCGGGCAGCATCTCGGAGGCGTAGGCGGGCGTGGCGTCGAGCGAGGCCGCCACCATGACGACGCCGAACGCGCAGAGCATGCAGCCGACGGCGGTGATCAGGCCGACGGGGACGCGCCGCGCGGCCATCTTCCCGGCGATCAGCGCCATGACCGGGACCATCAGCGGTCCGGGCGCGACGCCGAGGCCGGTGCGCACCGGCGAGTAGTGCCACACCTGCTGCATCCAGAGGACGCCGAGCAGCAGTTCGGCGGCGAACGCGACGGTGAAGAGCAGGACCGCGGCGTTCGACCAGGCGAAGGTGCGGACGGACAGCAGCGCGGGCTCGATCACGGGCGCCGGGTGCCGCCGGGAGCGTCCCCAGAAGAAGGCGAGGGCGATCACCGAGGTGCCCACCACGATCGCGGTGCGCTGCCCCGGCCAGTCGTTGATCTTCACCAGGCCGAGCGCGAGCAGGGCGATCGCGCCGGTCAGCACGGCGGCGCCGGGCAGGTCGGGGACGCGGGCCGAGGCGCCGTCGCGGCTGTCGGGCACGAACCGCAGCGCCAGGGCGGTCGCGAGGAGCCCGATCGGCACGTTCACCTCGAACACCCAGCGCCAGGACGAGTCGACCAGGACCCCGCCGACGGCGGGCCCGGCGGCGGCGGCGAGCGCGGACGCCGACGACCAGATGCGGACGGCGCCGGCGCGGCGTCCGGGCGGGAACACCGACAGCAGCAGGCCGAGGCTGGTGGGGATGAGCGCGGCGGCGCCGGCGGCCTGGACGACGCGGAACGCGACGAGCCACCACAGCGAGGGCGCGAGGGCGCAGGCCTGGGAGGCAAGGGTGAAGACGGTGAGACCGAGGACGAGGCCGGCCTTGCGGCCGTAGCGGTCGGCGAGCCGGCCGAGCGGGACGAGCAGCGCCGCGAACACGATCGCGTAGCCGTTGAGCACCCAGGACAGGTCGGCCAGGGACGTCCCGGCGAAGTCGCGGCCGATGTCGTCGAACGCGACGTTGACGATGAACAGGTCGAGGCCCGCCATGAAGGAGGCGACGGACAGCACCGCGAGCGACGTCCCCGGGCGCACCTGACTTTGTTTCACCATAGTCAGGGACGCTAACCCGGCCACCTGACTTTGGTCAAGCGAAGTCAGCAGGTTTATAGTGGTTGCCGTGACGATCGCACTTGAGGGGCATTTCGCCGACCGCGACACCTGGTCGATGCAGAACTGCCCGGTCGCGCGGACGCTCGCCGCGCTCGGCCCGCCGTCGGCGGTGCTGGTGCTCAGCGAGGCGTACTTCGGGACGAACCGGTTCGGCGACTTCGTGAAGAACCTCGAGATGACCGAGTCCGCCGTCACCGCCCGCCTCCGCCACCTGGTGAAGGCGGGGCTGCTCGTCCGCGAGCCCTACCAGGAGCCCGGGCAGCGCACCCGCTACGAGTACCACCTGACCAAGATGGGGCTGGACCTCGCGCCGACGCTGGTCAGCCTCATGGAGTGGGGCGAGACGTACCTGCCCGGCGAGGAGGGGCGGCAGGTCGCGCTCCGGCACGCCGGCTGCGGCGAGGCCGTGACCGCCCAGGTCCGCTGCGCGGACGGGCACGACGTCGCCGTGGACGAGATCGTGATGGGGTCGCCGTTGCCCCAGGCCGACGGCGAATCCGCCTGACCGCGGCGGCGGACCCGCCCGGCCCCTTCCGGCGCCGGGAGCGGATCCGCCGCCTCCCGGCGGGCTAGCCCTCCGCGCGGGCCGGGGCGGGCCAGGGCCGGGGCCCCGGCTCGGACGGAGGCCGGGAGGCCGCCGCGCCCGCGATCCGCAGCGCGTGCTCCACCAGCGCGACCAGCACCTCCTTCGCCGACCCGTTCCGCCGCGCGTCGCACAGCAGCACGGGCACGTGCGGGTCGATGTCCAGCGCCGTGCGGATCTCCGGCGGCTCGTAGCGGTCGGCGTCGTCGAAGCAGTTGACCGCCACCACGAACGGCGTGCCCTTCTGCTCGAAGTAGTCGATGGACGCGAAGCTCGCCATCAGCCGCCGCGTGTCGGCCAGCACGACCGCGCCGAGCGCGCCGCGCGACAGCTCGTTCCACATGAACCAGAACCGCTCCTGCCCGGGCGTGCCGAACAGGTAGATCGCGACGCCGTCGCGCAGCGTGATGCGGCCGAAGTCCATCGCCACGGTCGTGGTCGTCTTGGCGGCGACGCCGTCCAGGTCGTCCACGGCGGCGCCGAGGTCGGTGAGCGCCTCCTCGGTGCGCAGCGGCCGGATCTCGCTGACCGCGCCGACCAGGGTCGTCTTGCCGACCCCGAACCCGCCGGCGACCAGGATCTTCAGCGCGACCCGCGGCCCGTCGAGCCGCTCGTCGTGCTCGCCGGGCGGGAGGTGGTCGGGCGGGGGATCAGAGCGCGCGGAGTTCATCGAGCACCCTCCTGAGCAGGTTCGGGTCGTTGTGCGGCTGGACGGACGGAGTGGCGGGGGCCCAGCGCTGGACGCTCACCAGGCCGGAGTCGACCAGGTCGCCGGCCAGCACCCGGATCACGCCGAACGGCAGGTCCAGGTCGGAGGCCAGGTCGGCCAGGGCGTGCGGGCGGCGGCACAGCGCGAGCAGCCGGCGCTGGTGCCGCGAGAGGCGGCCGGGCTCGGCGGGCGCCCGGCCGGTCGCGACGAGGATCGCCACGATGTCGAGCGGCTCGCCGCGCGGCCGGGTCCGGCCGCGGGTCACCGCGTAGGGGCGGACGATCGGCCCGGCGGCCGCGGCGATCCACCGCTCCCGCGCGGGAGCGAACGGACCGCCGCTGCCGCCGGGCTCGCCGGGACCACCCGGCTCGCCGTAGCCGGCGGGGTCCCCGTATCCGGCGGGGTCGCCGAAACCGCCGGGGTCGCCGGGGCCGGGCGGGGGCCCGCCGGAGGCGCCCGGAACACCGGACAGGCCCGGCGTACCGGACAACCCGGGACCGCCGGACACGTGCGGACGGCCGGGGGCGCCCGGACCGCCGGGAGCACCGGGCCCGCCGGGACCCGGGGGTCCGCCGGGCCCGCGAGCACCCCCGCCCGCGGGAGCCCCGGGGCCGCCGGGCG
>NZ_JBEYYT010000482.1:0-6699 GCF_040645715.1 Spirillospora sp. NPDC046719
GGCCCGCGAGCTGGCCGCGATGGGCCCGCGCCCCGACGGCGCCGCCGAACTGCGCCGCCGCGGCCTCGCCCGCCGCGCCGACCTGATCGCGATGGGCGTGCCGCCGCCGTCCGAACCCGTCGCCGGGGACTGGCTCGCCGACCCCGGCCACTGGGACGACCTGCGCCGCCGCCTCCGCGACGCCGTCGAAGAGCACGCCAGGACGCACCCGACCGATCCCGGCCTGCCCGAGGAGGCCGCCCGCCGCGCGCTCGGCCTGCCCGACCGCGCTCTCGTCGAAGCGCTCGCCACCGGCCTGCACCGCCGCGACGGCCGGCTCTACGGCACCGCCACCGCACCCGAACTGCCGCCCCACGTCCGCCGGGCCGTCGACGCCGTCCGCCGCGACCTGGCCGGCGCCCCGTTCAACGCCCCCGACGCGGGCCGGCTCGCCGAACTCGGCCTCACCCCGAAGCTCATCGCTGCCGCCGCCGCGGCCGGCGCGCTGCTCAGGGTCGCCGACGGGATCGTGCTGCTGCCGGGCGCCGACGCCGAGGCCGCCGCGCTGCTGGCCAAGCTCGACCCGCCGTTCACCCTCAGCGAGGCGCGCCGCGCGCTCGGCACCACGCGCCGCGTCGCCGTCCCGCTGCTGGAGCACCTCGACGAGCAGGGCTACACCGTCCGCGTGGACGACCTGCGCAGGCGCTGCACCGAAAGGACCTCATGACCGGCAAGCGGCTGACCCGGTACGCGCACGGCGGCGGCTGCGCCTGCAAGATCCCGCCCGGCGAGCTGGAGGACGTGGTCGCGGGCCTCACCGCGCGCCACGGCACGGCGCCCGCCGACCCGAACGGCGAGCTCCTCATCGGCCTCGACACCGGCGACGACGCCGCCGTCGTCACGCTCCCCGACGCGCCGGGCGGCCCCGCCGTCGTCGCCACCGCCGACTTCTTCACCCCCGTCGTCGACGACCCGTACGACTGGGGCCGCATCGCCGCCGCGAACGCCCTGTCCGACGTGTACGCCGTCGGCGGCCGCCCGCTCGTCGCGGTGAACCTGCTCGCCTGGCCCCGCGGCGTCCTCCCGTTCGAACTGGCCCGCGAGGTGCTGCGCGGCGGCCTCGACGTCGCCGCCGAGGCGGGCTGCCACGTCGGCGGCGGCCACAGCGTCGACGACCCCGAACCCAAGTACGGCATGGCCGTCACCGGCGTCGCCGACCCCGCCCGCCTGCTCCGCAACGACACCGGCAAGCCCGGTACGCCGCTGACCCTGACCAAGCCGCTCGGCGTCGGCGTCCTGAACAACCGGCACAAGGCGACCGGCGAGGTCTTCCCGCACGCCGTCGCGTCGATGGCCGCGCTCAACCGCGACGCCTGCGCCGCCGCGCTCGCCGCCGGCGCCGAGTGCGCCACCGACGTCACCGGGTTCGGCCTGCTCGGCCACCTCTACAAGCTGGCCCGCGCGTCCGGCGTCACCGCCGTCGTCGACGCCGCCGCCGTCCCCTACCTGGACGGCGCCCGCGACGCCGTCCGCGCCGGGTACGTCAGCGGCGGCACCCGCCGCAACCTCGACTGGGTCGCCCCGCACACCGACTTCGGCGCCGCCTCCGAGGAGGACCGCCTCCTGCTCGCCGACGCCCAGACCTCCGGCGGCCTCCTCGTCGCCGCCGAACTCCCGGACCACCCCGTCATCGGCGAGCTCGTCCCCGCCACCGGCCACCCCCTCCTCATCCGCTGAGCGGCGGGGGGCCGGGTCACATCTGGGTGCCGGTCCGGTCGGTGATGCCGGCGCGCTCGCGGTAGGAGCGGACGAGGGCGAGGGCGGCCTCCCCGCGGGGGCGGCGGCCCGGGCGGATGTCGCAGGCGAGGGCCTTGGCCTCCTGGATGTGGCTGTTCGGGTCCAGGGAGAGGTGGAGCAGCTCGTTGGCGGCGTCGCCGCGGCTGTAGCCGTTGGCGCCCCAGTGGTAGGGCAGGCCGATCTGGTGCAGGGTGCGGCCGTCCATCCGCAGCGGCGACATCCGCTCGGTCACCATGACGCGGGCCTCGATGACCCCGCGGGCGCTGATCACGGTGGCCCAGCCGGCGTGTTCGAGGCCGCGTTCGGCCGCGAGCTCCGGCGACACCTCGCAGAAGAACTCCGGCTGGAGCTCCGCCAGGTACGGCTGCCAGCGGGACATGCCGCCCGCCGTGTGGTGCTCGGTGAGCCGGTACGTCGTGGTGACGTACGGGAACACCTCCGAGCCGGGCCGGTCGCCGCTCGGCTGGTAGAGGTTCGCCGGATGCGGCTCGATGATCTGCCGGACGGGGTTGCGCTGCTGCTCGTACAGCGGGTTGTCGAACGGCGATTCCTGCGGCTCGTAGTGGGCCGGCAGCGGGCCGTCCATGAGCCCGGCGGGGACGTGCAGCCACGCCTTGCCGTCGGCCTGCATGATGAACGGGTCGTTCCCGGCGAGGGCGTCGGGGCCGGTCGCGCCGTGCGGCGGCTTGTAGTCCGGCGCCCTGTCGGCGACGAAGTCGGGCACGTCGTGGCCCGTCCACTCGCCCTTCTCGGCGTCCCACCAGACGAGCGCCTTCCGGTCGCTCCACGGGTTGCCGTCGGGGTCGGCGGACGCCCGGTTGTACAGGATGCGGCGGTTCATCGGCCACGCCCAGCCCCACTCGGGTGCCACCCAGCTCTGCTCGCCGCCGGGCTTGCGGCGGGCGGGCTGGTTGACGCCGTCGGCGTAGCAGCCCGCGTAGATCCAGCATCCGCAGGAGGTGGAGCCGTCCGGCTTCAGCTGGGTGTAGGACGAGATCGGCTTCCCCTCGGCGTCGCGGCCGTTGATCTCGGCGAGCACGGCCTCGGCGTCGGGCTCGGCGATCTCGCCGCGCACCGGGTAGTCCCAGGCGAGGTCGAGCACCGGGCGGTCCATCTCGTCGGACGACCCGGCGAGCCTGTCCCGGATGATCCGGCCGAGGTGGTACATGAACCACAGCTCGCTGCGCGCGTCCCCGGGCGGTTCGACGGCCTTGTGGTGCCACTGGAGCATCCGCTGGGTGTTGGTGAAGCTGCCGTCCTTCTCGGTGTGCGCGGCGGCGGGCATGAAGAACACCTCGGTGCCGATGTCCTCGGTGCGCATCTCCCCGGACTCGATCTCCGGGCCGTCCTTCCACCACGTCGCCGACTCGATGAGCGAGAAGTCGCGGACGACGAGCCAGTCGAGGTTCGCCATCCCGAGCCGCTGCATCTTCGCGTTCGCCGACCCGACCGCCGGGTTCTCGCCGAGCAGGAAGTAGCCCTTGCAGGTTCCCTTGATCTGCGCCATCACCGTCTCGTACGTGCTGTGCGAGCCGGTGAGGCGCGGCAGGTAGTCGAAGCAGAAGTCGTTGTCGGCGGTCGCCGCGTCGCCGAAGTAGGACTTCATCAGGCTGACGACGTAGGAGCGCATCTCGCCCCAGAAGCCCTTCTTCGCGGACTCGGCGGCGATGAACGCGTCCAGGCTCTCGTTGGCGTGGGCGTGCGGCATCGGGATGTATCCGGGCAGCAGGTTGAACAGCGTCGGGATGTCGGTCGAGCCCTGGATGGAGGCGTGGCCGCGCAGCGCGAGGATGCCGCCGCCTGGCCGCCCGATGTTGCCGAGCAGCGTCTGCAGGATCGCCGCCGTCCGGATGTACTGGACGCCGACGGTGTGCTGCGTCCAGCCGACCGCGTACGCGAACGCGGTGGTGCGGTCGCGGCCGGAGTTCTCCGTGACCAGCTCGCAGACCTGGAGGAACTGGTCCCGCGGGACGCCGCAGATCCGCTCCACCATCTCCGGGGTGTACCGGGAGAAGTGCCGCTTGAGCACCTGGAACACGCACCTCGGGTGCTCCAGGGACGGGTCGCGGGACGGGTCGCCCTCGCCGAGCGCCGGGCCGCCGGACCCGGTGGCCTCGCCGTGCCCGGACGCCGACGCGGTGGCCCGGTCCTCGTACTCCATGTCGCGCTCGCCGGCGGCGGCCTGCACCTCCAGGCCCTCGTAGCGCCAGGTCGCCTGGTCGTAGCTGCGGGACTCGGGGTCGAGGCCGGAGAAGACGCCGTCGAGGTCCTCGGTGTCGCGGAAGCCCTCGTCCAGGATCACCGACGCGTTCGTGTACTCCAGCACGTACTCGCGGAAGTACCGCTCGTTCGCCAGGACGTGGTTGATGATCCCGCCGAGGAACGCGATGTCACTGCCCGCGCGCAGCGGGACGTGCAGGTCCGCGAGGGCGCTGGTGCGGGTGAACCGCGGGTCGACGTGCACCAGCTTGGCCCCGCGCGCCTTCGCCTCCATCACCCACTGGAACCCGACCGGATGGCACTCGGCCATGTTCGAGCCCTGGACGACGATGCAGTCGGCGTTCTGCAGGTCCTGCTGGAAGGTGGTCGCGCCGCCGCGTCCGAACGAGGTTCCCAGACCGGGAACGGTGGAGGAGTGTCAAATGCGGGCCTGGTTCTCGATCTGTACGGCGCCGAGCGCGGTGAACAGCTTCTTGATGAGGTAGTTCTCTTCGTTGTCGAGGGTGGCGCCGCCGAGGCTGGCGAACCCGAGGGTGCGCCTCGTCCGGTTCCCGTTCCGCTCCCACTCCCAGCCGTGCCGCCGCGCCGCGATGACGCGGTCGGCGATCATCTCCATGGCGGTGTCGAGGTCGAGCCGTTCCCATTCGGTGCCGTGCGGGCGGCGGTAGAGCACGTGCTGCTCGCGCGCCGAGCCGGTCGTCAGCTGGAGGCTCGCGGACCCCTTCGGGCAGAGCCGCCCGCGGCTGACCGGGGAGTCGGGGTCGCCTTCGATCTGGACGACCTTGTCGTCCTTGACGTACACGTTCTGGCCGCAGCCGACCGCGCAGTACGGGCAGACGGACTTGACGACCTGGTCGGCGGTGCTGACCCGCGGCTTGAGCCGCTCGCTGACGCCGCTTTTGGCGGCGGCCCCGCGGCCCAGCGGATCGTCTCCCGTGACCTGCCGGTACACCGGCCACGATCCGATCCACTGGCGGACGCCCATCCCGACCCCCTCACCTCGTCGGGCGGCCACGTACCCGCGCCCCGCACGCCGAAACACCAGGGGAGGGGCGCGGGCGGGCGGCGGTCACTTCGCGGCGAAGGCGGCCAGGTTCGTGGAGACGATCTCGGGCTCGCCGCCGTTCTGCTCCGCGGCGGCGGTCAGCACGTCGATGTGCTGGTAGCCGGGGGCGACGACGTCGCCGGGCCGCGGGTCGCGGCCGCCGAGCCCGTCGCCGGCCTCCAGGTTGATGATCGGGTTGGCGGTCGGGCCGTTCGTGTGGACGGCGTCGTCGGCGATGCCGGGGGACGCGGCCAGCGCGATGTCGGTGACCATCCTGGTGGGGAAGTAGTGCTCGGTGAAGTCGAGCGGCTGCTCGGCGAGGCTGCGGGCCAGCTCGCCGATGTCGGTGACCTCCTTGGCGGCGGACGTGAAGGGGGTGCCGTCCTTGGAGGCGGGCACCCCGCCGCCGACGTCGTCGTAGTTCCGCCACGTGTAGAGCGGGCCGTTCGGCTCGTCCGGGATGGCCTTCTTGTCCGGGCCGAGGAGCTGCCCGAGGCCGCCGAGGCCGATCGAGTCCAGGTCGTTCGGTGCCGGGAACTCCTTGTCGACGATCTTCCCGCCGTCCCAGAACCCGACGCTGGCCTGCATGAACGCCAGCGGCTCGGAGTTGTCGTCGAGGAGCCCGCCGAGCGCCGCCGCGTTGGTGAAGCGGAAGTCCTGCACCGTCGGGGAGCCCTTGAGGAACGTCGGGTAGTCCTTGGAGAACAGCAGCCGGTAGGTCGTGTCGGTGTTGAACGAGGACGGCACGTAGGTCGAGAGGTCGGACGGGCCGTCCGGGGCGAGGTCGGCGGCGAGGCCCGCGATCGACAGCAGGTTCATCGTCTCGGTGTTGATCAGCGCGGGGGCCGAGAGCGAGCGGGGGACGACGCCGCTCTCCAGCCCGGCCTGGACGGCGCTCGCGCCGAACTTCAGCAGCGGGACCAGGTCGGCCGGGATCTGGCCGTCCATGCCGGGCAGGCTCGTGCTGATCCGGGTGTCGAGCGCGAAGTAGCCGGAGCACTGGTCGTAGCCGGCGTCGTCGGTGGTGGAGTGGTTCCCGTCGAAGTCCCATTCGGCGAAGAACGCGGTCAGGACGCCGCCGAGGGAATGGCCGCCGCACAGCATCTTCCGCTTGCGGGCCGCCTGGTCCGGCAGTTCGTGGACCATGAGGTCGTACTGGTCGCGGACGGTCTGCTCCAGCCCGACGTTCTGCAGCCACGCCACCTGGTCGTTGGTCTGGTAGCCCGCGAACTTCCGGCCGTCCACCTCTTTCCGCCGGTAGTAGTAGTCGACGGCGAGGTGGACGTCCTTGGCGGCGAGGCCGGCCTGCACGCCGGTGTGGTCCTCCAGGCAGTTGGACCTGCGGTCCAGCGCCCAGAACTCGATGTGCTTCCCGTTCTTCGCGGCGGCCGCGACGGTGTTGCGGGCGACGCTGTCGAAGGCGCCCGCGCCCTCCAGGATGCCGGGCTGCGCGACGAGGATCCGGTCGGCGTCCGCCGACGCGGCGGGGCCGGCGGAGTCCCGGAACCGCAGGTACGACAGCCAGTCGCAGGCCTCCGGGTGCGGGCCCGCCGAGGACGGCAGCGGGACGCGCACCCGGACCATGGTCTCGGTGACGCCGGTGACGGGCGAGCCCGTGGCGACCGGCGTCTCGACCCGGCCGGCGGACGGGTCGGGCG
>NZ_JBEYYT010000483.1:0-6659 GCF_040645715.1 Spirillospora sp. NPDC046719
GCGCAGCCGCCGGCCGAGCGGCGCCCGGGAGCCCCGCTCGCGCGGGGCCCGGGCGGTGCGCCGCCGGTCGCCGGCCGCGGCGGGCAGCGTCAGCGGTTCGGTCATTGGCTCTTGGCCGCCTTGGTGACCTGCTGGGCGACCTGCTCGGGCGTCGCCTTGCCGCCGATGAGCGCGGCGACGCTGTCGTTGACCTGCTGCCCGACGGCGGGCGGGAACGCCTGGTCGAGGTAGAGCTGGAACCCGGTGGAGGCGCCGAGCGCCTCGGCGACCTGCTTTCGGCCCTGGTCGGCGAGCGCGCTCTCGGCGCCCTTCACGACCGGCATGAAGGCGCCGGAGGAGACGAGCTCGTGCTCGTTCTCGGTGTTGATGAGGAAGGCGAGGAAGTCGATCGCCTCCTTGGGCGCGTCCTTGCCGAGGGCGTGGCCGTTGCCGCCGCCGAAGACGTCGGTGAGGGCGCCCTGCCCGCCGTCGACGGCCGGGAACGGGAACCAGCCCTCGTCGTCGGCGATGCCCTTGCCGGAGGCGTCCTTCTCCACCGCCGGGGCCCACTGCCCCATCAGTTCCATGGCGGCCTTGCCCGCGCCGACGGTGGCGGCCTCGCCGCCGGGGCTGTCGAACCCGGCGTTCTGGAAGCCGGGCTGGAAGGGCTGCAGGTCGACGAGTTCCTTGAGGTGCTGCCCGGCGCCGACGAACGCGGGCCCGGTGAAGTCGTTGGTCTTCGCGGCCTGCTGCATCGCGGTCAGGCCGCCGATGCGCATCGCGAGGTAGGCCCAGTAGTACATGCCGGGCCACTTGTCCTTGCCGCCGAGCGCGATGGGGGTGATGCCGGCGCCCTTGAGCTTGCGGACGTCGTCGAGGAACTCCGCCCAGGTCTTCGGCGGCGCCTTGATGCCGGCCTTCTCGAAGTGCCGCTTGTTGTACCAGAAGCCGACCATGCCCATGTCGTACGGGACGGCGTAGGTCTTCCCGTCGAACTGGTACGGCTTCAGCGACACCGGGGTGACGGTGTTCAGCAGGCCGGACGCGGACGAGGTGAGGTCCTTGACGAGGCCGGCGTCGATCTGCTGCTTGAGCACGCCGCCGCCCCAGGTCACGAAGATGTCGGGCACCTTCCCGGAGGCGGTGAGCGCCGTCATCTTCGACTTGTACGCCTCGTTCTCCAGGTTGGTGAGCTTGATCCTGACGTTCGGGTGCGCGGCCTCGTACGCCTTGGCGATCTTCGGATAGATCGTCTTGGACGGCTCGGTGGTGGCGATGTCCATCCATTCGATCGTGACCTTGCCGTCCGAACCGGAGCCGCCGTCGCCGCAGGCGGCGAGCAGCGGCGCGGCGGTGACCGCGGCCGCCCCTGCGGAGACTGCGGTCAGGAACGAGCGGCGCGACAGGTGGGGGATGCCCATGGTGGTCTCCTGGATGGGGTGGGCGGCGGCCGGAGCGGACGGCGATCCGCTCGAAACATTTCGAAACACTTCGAGGCTCCGTTGCCGTGGAACTCTAAGAACGCGACCCCTTGCGGTCAAGGGTTCGCGCGCACTTGCCCCCACTTGGCCCGCTGAACTCGCCCCCATCTCGGACTAGGAGAGAGCGAAACATTGCGATACTGTTCGCAATCGTTTCCTCGGGGAGGAGAGAAGCGTGCCCGTGCGCACCACCGACGAGATGCCGGATCCGCCGTCCCGGCCGACGCTGGCCGTCATCGCGGCCGAGGCGGGGGTCTCCACCGCCACGGTGTCCAAGGTCCTCAACGGCCGCACCGACGTGGCCGCCGCGACCCGCGAGCGGGTGGAGGCGCTGCTGCGCACCCACCACTACCCCGGCCCCGGCGGCGTCGCCCGGCGCGCCCGCCGGTCCGGGCTGATCGACCTGGTGCTCGCCGGGCTCGACAGCCCGTGGGCGGTGGAGATCCTGCGCGGCGTCGAGGCCGAGTGCGCCGAGCACGGCACCGGCGTCGTGGTGTCGCTCGTCCGCGACGACGACGCCCGCCCGCCGAGCTGGCAGAACCTGCCCGCGCTGCACCACAGCGACGGCGTGATCCTCGTGACCTCCCGGATGACGCACCGCCAGCGCGCCCAGCTGGAGAAGGCGGGCGTCGGGCTGGTGCTGGTCGACCCGGTGAACCTGCCGGACACCGACATCGCCAGCGTCGGCGCCACCAACTGGGCGGGCGGGCTGGCCGCCACCGAGCACCTCATCGGCCTCGGCCACCGCCGCATCGGGATGATCGGCGGGCCCGCCGACATGCTGTGCACGCAGGCCCGCGTGGACGGCTACCGGACGGCGCTGGAGCGCGCCGGGATCGAGGTCGACAAGGACCTCGTCCGGTACGGCGACTTCCACCACCGCGGCGGCTTCGCCCGCACCCGCGAGCTGCTGGAGCTGCCCGACCCGCCGACCGCGATCTTCGCCGGCAGCGACGAGCAGGCCATGGGCGCCTACCAGGCGGCCCGGCTCGCCGGCCTGCGCATCCCCGAGGACCTCAGCGTCGTCGGCTTCGACGACCTGCCCACCTGCGAGTGGCTGTCGCCGCCGCTGACCACCGTCCGGCAGCCGCTGGAGGAGATGGGCCGCGTCGCCGCCCGCACCCTGCTCCAGCTGCTGGACGGCCGACCGCCGCTCACCCCGCGCGTGGAACTGGCCACCGACCTGCGCGTCCGTGCGTCCACCGCCCCGCCGCCCCCCACCCCGCCGGTCCACACGGAGGAACGATGACCGAAGCCGTCCCGGCCGCGCGCGCGGCCCGCGAACCGTGGCGGGACCCCGCGCTGCCGGCCGCCGCGCGCGTCGCCGACCTGCTGGCCCGGATGACGCCGGAGGAGAAGGCGGGGCAGCTCGCCGGGTACTGGGCGATGCCCGCCGAACCCGGCGATCCCGTGGCCCCGATGGAGGACGACTCGCACGAGACCGCGCCGTCCCTGGACGAGGTGGTCGGGAACGGGCTCGGGCAGCTCACCCGCGTGTTCGGGACGGCGCCCGTCACGGCGGCCGACGGCGCGGCCCGGCTGCGCGACCTGCAGCGCCGCGTCGCCGCCGGGAACCGGTTCGGCATCCCGGCGATCGCGCACGAGGAGTGCCTCAACGGCTTCATGACGTGGGGCGCGACCATCTTCCCGAGCCCGCCCGCGTGGGGCGCCACGTTCGACCCCGCGCTCGTCGAGGAGATGGCCGCCGCGATCGGCTCGGTCATGCGGGCCGCGGGCGTCCACCAGGGCCTCGCGCCGGTGCTGGACGTCGTCCGCGACGCCCGCTGGGGACGGACGGAGGAGTGCGTCGGCGAGGACCCGTACCTCGTCGGCGTCGTCGGCACCGCCTACGCGCGGGGGCTGGAACGGTCCGGCGTCGTCGCGACGCTCAAGCACTTCGCCGGCTACTCCGCGTCCCGCGACGGCCGGAACATGGCGCCCGCGCCGATCGGGCCGCGCGAGTTCGCCGACGTCGTCCTCGAACCGTTCGTCATGGCGCTGCGCGAGCGGCGCGCCCGGTCGGTGATGCACTCCTACACCGACGTGGACGGCATGCCCGCCGCCGCCGACGAGCGCCTGCTCACCCGCCTGCTCCGCGACGAGCTCGGCTTCACCGGCGTCGTCGTCGCCGACTACTTCGGGATCTCGTTCCTGGAGAGCCGCCACCGCGTGGCCGGCTCGCGGGGCGAGGCCGCCGCCGCCGCGCTGTGCGCCGGCGTCGACATGGAGCTGCCGACCGTCCGCTGCTACGGCGCGCCGCTGATCGAGGAGGTCCGGCGCGGCACCGTCCCCGAGGAGCTGCTCGACCGCGCCGCCGCCCGCGTCCTGACGCTGAAGGCCGGGCTCGGCCTGCTGGACGGCCCGCCCTCCCCCGCGGAGACGGCGCCGGACGTCGACCCGCCGGAGCACCGGGAGCTGGCCCGGCGCGTCGCCGAGGAGTCGGTGGTGCTGCTCGCCAACGACGGCGTGCTCCCGCTGGCGCCCGGCGCGCGGGTCGCGCTGGTCGGCGCGCTGGCCGACGACCCGTTCGCGATGCTCGGCGCCTACACCTTCCCCGGCCATGTCGGGCACGGGCATCCGGAGCTGCCGCTGGGCGTGGAGATCCCGACGCTGGCGGAGGCGCTCCGCGCCGAGGGCGCCGACCTGCGGGTGGCGGCCGGCGGGGACGCGCTGGAGCCCGGCGACGCCGACATCGCGGCCGCCGCCGCGGCCGCCCGGGACGCCGACGTGTGCGTCCTCGCGCTCGGCGACCGCGCCGGGATGTTCGGCCGCGGCACGTCCGGGGAGGGCAGCGACGCCCGGACCCTCGCGCTGCCGGGCCGGCAGGCCGACCTCGCCGCCGCCGTCCTGGACACCGGAACGCCGACCGTCGTCGTCCTGTTCACCGGCCGCCCGTACGCGCTGGAGGGCATCGCCGACCGCGCCGCCGCGGTCGTCCAGGCGTTCTTCCCCGGGCAGCGGGGCGGCCCGGCGGTCGCCGGGGTGCTGACCGGGCGGGTCGAGCCGTCCGGGCGGCTGCCGCTCAGCGTGCCGCTGCGCGCGTCCGGCCCGTCCGTGTCCTACCTGCGCTCGGCGATGGACGGCCCGCACGACTGGAGCACCGTCGACCCCGTGCCGCTGTACCCGTTCGGGCACGGCCTGACCTGGACCCGGTTCGAGTACGCCGACCTGCGCGCGGACGAGCGGGCGGGCACCGACGGGACGGTCACGGTCAGCGCGGTCGTCCGCAACGCCGGGGACCGCGCGGGGACCGAGGTCGTCCAGCTGTACCTGTCGGACCCGGTCGCGTCGGTGGTGCGGCCGGCGCGCTGGCTCGCCGGGTTCGCGCGGGTCCGGCTGGAGCCGGGCGAGGCGGCCCGCGTCGCGTTCGAGGTGCACGCCGACCGGACCTCCTTCACCGGCCCGGACCTCCGGCGCGTCGTCGAGCCCGGGGTGGTCGAGGCGGCCGTCGGGCGCTCCAGCGGCGACCTGCCGCTGCGCGGCTCGTTCACGCTGGACGGCCCGGTCCGCGAGCCCGGCCCGGACCGCGTCCTGACCGTCCCGGTGGAGGTGACGCGGCTGTGAGGCGGTTCCGCAACCCCGTGCTGCCGGGCTGCCACCCGGACCCGTCGGTCTGCCGCGTGGGCGACGACTTCTACCTCGTCACGTCGACGTTCGAGTGGTTCCCCGGCCTGCCGGTGCACCACAGCCGCGATCTGGTGCACTGGCGGCCGGTCGGGCACGCCCTCGACCGGCCGGAGCAGCTCCCGCTGGACGGCGTCCCCGCGTCCGGCGGGCTGTACGCGCCCACGCTGCGGCACCACGACGGCACCTTCTACCTCGTCTGCACCCTCGTGGACGGCCCGGAGTGGTCGGGCCATTTCGTGATGACGGCCGCCGATCCGTGCGGGCCGTGGTCGGACCCGGTGCGGCTGGAGGGGGACGGAATCGACCCGTCCCTGTTCTTCGACGACGATGGCCGCGCCTGGTGCACCGGGACCCGGCCGACCGGGCGGTACGAGGGGCACACCGAGATCTGGCTGCGCGAGTTCGACCCGCGGTCGCTGGCCCTCGTGGGCGAGGAGCACGTGATCTGGGACGGAGCACTGAAGGGCGCGATCTGGTCGGAGGGCTCCCACCTCTACCGCATCGGCGGCAAGTACTACCTGCTCACGGCCGAGGGCGGCACCGCGATGGACCACGCGGTGGTGATCGCGCGGGCCGACCGCGTCACCGGCCCCTACGAGGGGAACCCCCGCAACCCGATCCTCACCCACCGCGACCTCGGCGCCGGCCACCCGATCGTCGGGGCGGGGCACGCCGATCTCGTGGAGACGCCGGACGGCGAGTGGTGGATGGTCCTGCTCGCCATGCGCCCGCACCACGGCGACCGGTGCGCCCTCGGCCGCGAGACCTTCCTCGCCCCGGTCACCTGGGAGGACGGCTGGCCGGTCGCCGGCGGCCGGGTCGAGGCGGAGTGCCCCGCGCCGTCGCTGCCGGAGCATCCGTGGCCCGCCGTCCCGGCGTGCGACCAGTTCGACGGGCCGGAGCTCGACCCGTCCTGGACCATGCTGCGGACGCCTCGCGAGCGGTGGTGGAGCCTGACCGACCGTCCCGGCCGGCTGCGGCTGCGGCTCCGCCCGGAGGGCCTCGCCGACGTGGCCAACCCGTCCTTCGTCGGGCGGCGGCAGCGGCATCCGGAGTTCGCCGCGTTCACCGCCCTCGACTTCGCGCCCGGCGACGACGAGGAGGCGGGGCTCGCGCTCATGCAGAACAACGACTTCCACGTGGTGCTGGCCGCAACGGACCGGGGGCTGCGGCTGGCCAAGCGGGAGCAGGGCGTCACGACCGTCCTGGCCGAGGCGCCGGCCCCGCCGGGGGTCGTCGGGCTCGGCTTCGAGGCCCACGGCCGCTGGTACCGGGCGTCCTACTCCCCGCGCCCGGGGCATTGGGCGCCGCTGGGCGACCCGATCGACGGCGACTTCCTGACCAGCCAGGTCGCCGGGGGCTTCACGGGCGTCCTCGTCGGCCTCTACGCCACCTCCAACGGCCGGCCCGGCGGGAACCACGCCGACTTCGACTGGTTCGAGTACGTCCCGCTCTAGAGGAGGCGGGCGGGGTCGGCGATGACGCGTTCGATGACGAGGCCGGCGGCGCCGAGGACGGCGGCGCCCTCGGCCAGGCCGGACACCTCCACCGGCGGGACGCCGCGGCGCAGCG
>NZ_JBEYYT010000484.1:0-6608 GCF_040645715.1 Spirillospora sp. NPDC046719
GGCGGCCACCGAGGCCGCCACCTCCGGGTCGACCCGGGCGAAGCCGAGGTCCGGGCTGAACGCGACGCGCAGCCCGGCGAGGTCGTCCCCGCCCCGCTCGCCGAGCGCGAACGGGGCGGCGGGCGGCGGCAGGGACGACCAGTCCCGCGCGTCGGCGCCGCACACGGCGTCCAGCAGCAGTTCCGCGTCCGCGACGGTGTTGGTCATCGGCCCGGTGTGCGCGAGCGTCCCGAACGGGCTCGCCGGGTAGTGCGGGATGCGGCCGTACGTCGGCTTGATGGTGAAGGTCCCGGTGAACGCGGCGGGGATGCGCACCGAGCCGCCGCCGTCGGTGCCGAGCGCGAGCGGCGCCATGCCCGCCGCGACGGCCGCCGCCGCGCCGCCGCTGGACCCGCCGGGCGTGCGGGCGGGGTCCCACGGGTTGCGGGTGATCCCGGTGAGCGGGTTGTCGGTGACGCCCTTCCACGCGAACTCCGGCGTGGTCGTCTTGCCGACGAACACCGCGCCCTGCTCGCGCAGCCGCGCGACGGACGGGGCGTCCTCCGTCCACGGCCCGGCGGGGTCGATCGTCGTGGACCCGCGCAGCGTCGGCCAGCCGCGGGTGAGCAGCACGTCCTTGATCGATACGGGCACGCCGTCGAGCGTCCCGAGGGTCTCGCCGCGCCGCCACCGCTCGGCCGAGGCCCGCGCCGCCTCCAGCGTGGTGCCGGGGTCGAGCAGGCAGAACGCGTTGAGCCCGGGGTCGTCCCGGTCGATGCGCGCGAGGACGGCCTCGGCGGCCTCGACGGGCGACAGCTCCTTGGCCCGGTACGCCTCCAGCAGCTCGACGGCGGTCAGGTCTGCCGCGTCCGTCATGGCGGTTACCTCCTCTGCCCGGCGTACGGGCTCGGTGCGGCGTCCGCGTCCGGGCGCACGTAGCCCAGCCGCTTGTCGACGACGTTGCGCAGCTCGCGGCCGTGCGCGAACCGGTCGAGGTTGTCGGTGAACAGCCGGACCAGCTCGTCGCGCCAGCCGACGACGTCCCCCGACATGTGCGGGGACACGATCACCTCCGGCATGCCCCACAGCGGCGAGGACGGCGCGAGCGGCTCGTCCACGAACACGTCGAGCGCCGCGCCCGCGATGCGGCGGGCGCGCAGCGCCTCGACCAGGTCGTCCTCGGCGACCAGCGGCCCGCGCCCGACGTTGATCAGCCGCGCGGACGGCCGCATCCGGGCGAGCGCGGCGGCGTCGATCATGTTGCGGGTGGCGGGGGTGAGCGGCGCGGCGAGCACGACGTAGTCGGCGTCGGCGAGCGCGTCGTGCAGCCGCTCCATCGGGTGGACGACGCCGAAGTCGGGGTCGCCCTCGCGGGCGGTGCGGCCCGCGCCGGACACGCGCAGCCCGGCGGCGGCGAGCCGGCGGGCGATGGCGCGGCCGATCGGGCCGGTGCCGGCGACCAGCGCGCGGGCCCCGGTGATCCGCTCGGTCTCGCGGTGCCGCCAGCGCCGCTCGTCCTGCAGGCGGACGGTGGCGGGCAGGTCCTTGGCGAAGGCGAGCACCAGGCCGAGGACGTATTCGGCGATCGGCTCGTCGAACACCCCTCGCGAATTGGTGACGATGGTGTTGCCTTCCACCAGGCCGGGGAACAGCAGGCGGTCGACTCCGGCGCTCGCGATGTGCACCCAGCGGGGGCCGCCCTCGCGGGGCCACGCGGCCGCCAGCGCGTCCGACCAGAAGTCCCACATGAACAGCGCGTCGCAGCCGGGAAGAGCAGCCGCGAGCTGCGGTTTCCGCACGTAGACGACCTGCGCGAGGCGCTCGGCGGCCGCCATCCCGGGCGGCGGGACGTCGTCCTGGAGCACCACCACGCGGGGTGGTTCGCCGGACGCGTTCGGACCTGGCTCCATCGGCGGCCACTTTCGGTGTTCCGGAATTTACGGGAAGGCAACATGGCGGGGCATTGACACGCTAGGAACGCTTCGTAGGATTGTCAACAATCAGCGGGGATGGACCGCCAGGTGGCCGCGCTGATCGTGCTGCAAGACCGTCGCAACCGTATTGCCCAAGGCCAGGACGCGTCCCAGAGCGCTCTAACGCAAGAGTCCTTTCGGGTGGCGACGCTCTCGCCCACCCCTGTCCACGGGGAGGTCCGGCATGCCCAGGCTCATGACCATCTCACTGGAGAAGCGCGGCGTGTCCTGCGTCGCCGAACTCCTCGAGAAGGACGCGCCGCGCACCTGCGAGGCGGTATGGCGCGCCCTGCCGCTCGGCGGGGACGCGTACCACGCCAAGTACGCGCGCAACGAGGTCTACACGATGGTGGAGCGGTTCGCCGAGGAGGAGGTCGGGCTGGAGAACCCGACGGTGACCCCGATCCCCGGCGACGTCGTCTACTTCTCCTTCCCCGGCGGCATGCTCGACCGGGCGTTCAAGGAGGAGAAGAACATCCACGAGCTGCCCGGCGTCATCGACCTCGCGATCTTCTACGGCCGCAACAACCTGCTGCTGAACGGCGACGTCGGCTGGGTGCCCGGCAACGTGTACGCGACGATCGTCGACGGCCTCGACCGGATGGCCGAGGCGTGCAACGACGTCTGGCGGTCCGGCGCCGTCGGCGAGCGCCTGGTCTACCGCCGGCACGAGTCCTAGAGCGGTGGCCGCGCAGATGACATTCGACCCCACGCTGGTCGTCGGGCCCGAGCTGGTGGCGCAGCAGGGCATCGGCGTGGTCGCGCCGTTCGACTTCGCGCTCGACCGCGAGCTGTGGCGGTGGACGCCCGACGACGTGTCG
Organism: Spirillospora sp. NPDC046719; assembly: GCF_040645715.1. Lineage (NCBI taxonomy): Bacteria > Bacillati > Actinomycetota > Actinomycetes > Streptosporangiales > Thermomonosporaceae > Spirillospora > Spirillospora sp. NPDC046719. The sequence continues at coordinate 2,774 of NZ_JBEYYT010000484.1, forward strand.
CTGTTCATGACCCGGCTGCCGTACGTCCCGGTGCCGGTCACCGTCGAGATGGCCTCGGCGCTGTCGGACCACTCGATCGTCCGGCAGGCGACCCGGGACGTGCTCGCGCCGGAGCCGCTCGCGGTGGCCTACGCCTGCGCGTCCGGCAGCTTCATCCGCGGCAGGGCCGGCGAGCTGGCGCTGCACCGGACGATGGCCGCGGCGGGCGCGCCCGCGGTCGCCACCACGTCCGGCTCGCTGGTGGAGTCGCTGCGGCTGCTGAACGCGGGCCGGATCGCGGTGGTGACGCCCTACATCGACGCGGTCACCGAGCGGCTGGTCTCGTTCCTCGGCGAGTACGGCATCGAGGTGGTGTCGTCGGTCGGGATGGGGCTGCTCAGCCACATCTGGAAGGTCGGCTACGGCGAGATCGTCAGCGCGGTGTCGTCGGTGGACCGGCCGGAGGCCGAGGCGGTGTTCATCAGCTGCACCAACGTGCCGACCTACGACATCATCGCCCCGCTGGAGCAGATGATCGGCAAGCCGGTGCTCACCGCCAACCAGGTCACCATGTGCTCGGCGCTGCGCGCGATGGGCCGCTCGGCGGCCGGTCCCGGGCAGTGGCTGGTACAGCTCGGCAGCCAGACGGCCGCCTGACGTCCATGATCGGCGAAGGCATGATCGATGAAGGTAGGATTGTCGACAACATGCAGCACAACGGTCCCGCCGCGGGGTTCCTCTACCCGGGCTACAGCGCCGAGGACGACTACCCCGCGATCGAGCGCGCGCTGCGCGGTTCGGGAGCGGGCGACGTCAGCCTGCCGGTCGTGCACACGCTGATGCGCGAGGACGCCCACCGGGTGGACGCGCTGCTGGACATCGGCGGCGACGACGTGCTCGGCGAGGGCGCCCGCGCACTGCGCGCGATGGGCGTGCGGGCCGCCGTGTGGGCGTGCACGAGCGGCAGCTTCGTGTTCGGCTGGGACGGCGCCGCCGCGCAGGTCCGGGGCGTCCGCGAGGCCGCGGGGGTGCCCGCGTCCAGCACGTCGTTCGCGTTCGTGCACGCGGCCCGCGCGCTCGGCCTGCGGCGGGTCGCCGTGGCCGCGACCTATCCGGCCGACGTCGCCGAGCGGTTCGGCGCGTTCCTCGGCCACGCCGGCATCGAGGTGGTGGCGCTGTCCTGCCGGGGCATCATCACCGCCGCCGAGGTCGGCACCCTCGGCCGCGACGAGGTCCTGGAGTTCGTCGCGGCCAACGACCATCCCGACGCCGAGGCGGTGCTGGTGCCCGACACCGCGCTGCACACCGTGGCCTGGCTCGACGAGCTGGAGCGGCGGGTCGGCAAGCCGGTGCTCACCGCCAACCAGGTGAGCGTGTGGGAGGGGCTGCGGCTCGCCGCGGGCCCGGCCGGGCTCGCGCCGCGCGCCGGGTTCGGCCGGCTGTTCGCCGTCCCCGCCCCGGCGCCGGGAGCAGATCCCTGGCAGCTATGACGAAAGGGGCCCGCCGATGGGCCGGTTGGGTGAGCTGGAACCCGTCCCGCGCAGGTCGACGGTCGAGATCGTGTCCGACGAGCTGCGCTCGGCGATCATGTACGGGGCGCTGGAGCCGGGCGCGCAGCTCGGCGAGGCGGAGCTGGCGGCCCGGCTCGGCATCAGCCGCGGCCCGCTGCGCGAGGCGATGCAGCGCCTCGTCCAGGAGGGCCTGCTGGTCAGCGAGCCGCACCGCGGGCTCTTCGTGATCACCTTGGACGAGGGCGACGTCGAGGACGTCTACCTCACCCGGCTGGCGATCGAGCGGGCCGCCTGCGAGCTGATCATGCAGCGCAACCGGGGCGAGGCGGTCGCCCGGCTCACCGAGGCCCTGGAGGCGCTGATCGACGCGGCGCGCGAGCGGGACCGGGTCGCGATGAGCGACGCCGACCAGGCGTTCCACGAGGTGCTGGTCAGCTCGTCCGGCAGCCCGCGGCTGGAGCGGATGGCGCACACGCTGCTGGTGGAGACGCGGATGTGCCTGAACGCGCTGCAGGACACCTATCCCGAGCCGTCGGAACTGGTCGAGGAGCACCGGCGGCTGGTGGACGCGATCGGCGACGGCGAGGAGGAGCGGCTGCTCCAGCTGATCGAAGAGCACATGACCGACTCGATCCGGCGCCTGCGCTCCACGTAGGAGGGGTCCCCTGGACATCCGGTCCCGGGCGACCTAGCGTGCAGATTGTCGACAATCTACCGGAGGACGCGATGGCTCAGCTCTCACCCCTGCTCAAGCAGGCCACCCCCGTCCTGGCGGAGCGCGGCGAGGGGGTCTACCTCTACGACGCCGACGGCCGCCGCCACCTGGACTTCACCGCGGGCATCGGCGTCACCAACACCGGGCACTGCCATCCGCGCGTCGTCGAGGCGGCGCGCGAGCAGGTCGGCACGCTGATCCACGGCCAGTACACGACGGTCATGCACCGGCCGCTGCTGCGCCTGGTCGAGGCGCTCGGCGACGTCCTGCCGGACGGCCTGGACTCGCTGTTCTTCCTCAACAGCGGCAGCGAGGCCGTCGAGGCGTCCATCCGGCTCGCCCGGCACGCCACCGGGCGGCAGAACATCGTCGTCTTCCACGGCTCGTTCCACGGGCGGACGATGGGCGCCGCCGCCCTCACCACCGCGGGCACCAAGTTCCGCGCGGGCATCGGCCCGCTGATGCCGGGCGTCGCCGTCGCGCCGTTCCCGCAGGCCTACCGGTACGGGTGGGACGAGGACGAGGCGACCCGGTTCGCGCTGCGCGAGCTGGACTACGCGCTCGCCACGTCCAGCCCCGCGTCCGACACCGCCGCGTTCGTGGTCGAGCCGGTGCTCGGCGAGGGCGGCTACATCCCGGCGCCGCCCGCGTTCCTGGAGGGCCTGCGCGAGCGCGCCGACCGGCACGGGATCCTGCTCGTGGTGGACGAGGTGCAGACCGGGTACGGCCGGACGGGCCGGTTCTGGGGCCACCAGCACGCGGCGGTCGGTCCCGACGTGCTGATCACCGCGAAGGGCCTGGCCAGCGGGTTCCCGCTGTCGGCGATCGCGGCGCCGACCGCGCTGATGGAGAAGGCGTGGCCGGGGTCGCAGGGCGGCACCTACGGCGGCAACGCGGTCGCGTGCGCCGCCGCGCTCGCCACGCTGGAGGTGATCCGGGACGAGAACCTGGTGGAGAACGCGGCGGTGCTCGGCGCCCGGCTGAACGCGGGCCTGCGCGAGGTCGCGGCCGGCCATCCGGAGATCGGCGACGTGCGCGGCCTCGGGCTGATGCAGGCGTGCGAGTTCAGCACGCCGGACGGCGAGCCCGACACGGCCGCCGCCCAGCGCGCCCACGGCGCCGCCGCCGAGCAGGGGCTGCTGCTGCTCACCTGCGGCGCGTTCGGCAACGTCGTCCGGATGATCCCGCCGCTGGTGGTGGACGCGTCCCAGATCGACGACGCCCTCGCGCTGTGGGCCAAGGCGGTCGCCAACGCGGCCGGCTAGGGCGGGTCCTTCGGGCCGGTCCTGCGGTAGACGATCGTGAGGACCACCACCAGCACGACCAGGGCCACCAGCACGATCGCGCCCTTGAGCAGCCGGTCCAGCAGCAGCTCGGTGAGCAGCTCGCCGTCACCGGTCGCGACGATCATCGGTTCCCTCCGTCCGGCGGGTCTCGGCGCGGTCCAGGTAGTGCAGGGCGCCGCGGACGGCGAGCCGGCCGAGCCCGGACGGCCCGCCGCCCCGCGTCCCGCCGGACGCGCCGGGGCCCGAGTACCGGCCGCCGGGCGAGCCGCCGGGCGGGCGGGCGGCCGGGCGGGCGGCCCCCGCGCGGTCGGGGGGGGGGTGCTGGCGCCGGGGCTGGCCGCGGC
>NZ_JBEYYT010000485.1:0-6527 GCF_040645715.1 Spirillospora sp. NPDC046719
GTTGACCGGCGCCTGAAGCGGAGCGCCAGCGGAGCGTAAGGCGACGGCCAACCCCGCCCGGGGGGTGTGGGGGGTCGCCCCCCACACCTAACTCGCCTGGGAGACCGTCGACATGTTGTAGTCGGCGACCCGTAGCGCCGGCATCGCGGCGCGCGTGAAGTAGTCCGACCATTCGCGCGGCAGGGTCGGGACGGTCCCGCCGACTTCGGCGAGGCGTGCCAGCAGGTCGACGGGGCTCTCGTTGAACCGGAAGTTGTTCACGGCCCCGACGACCTCGCCGTTCTCGACGAGGTAGACGCCGTCGCGGGTGAGGCCGGTCAGCAGGAGGCTCTGCGGGTCCACTTCGCGGATGTACCACAGGCAGGTCAGCAGCAGTCCCCGCTCGGTGCGGGCGATCATCTCCTCCAGGGACGCGCCGCCGCCGGGGCCGGCCATCGACAGGTTGTCGATCGACGGGGTGAGCGGCAGGCCGGTGCGTTCGGCGGAGTGCCGGGTCTGCGCGAGCGAGGTGAGCGTGCCGTCGGCGATCCAGTCGGTGGCGCCGAGGGCGAGGCCGTTGTCGAACACGGACGCCTCGCGGCTGGAGGCGTGCGCGACGACGAACGGCGCGCATTCCAGGCCGGGCGCGGCGGGGTCGCTGGACAGGGTGACGGGCAGGCTCGCGAGCTTCTCGCCGACGCGGGTGCCGCCGCCGGGGGCGCTGAACACGGTGCGGCCGTCGGCGGCGTCCTGGGCGCCGGCCGACCAGTACAGGTAGATCATCAGGTCGGCGACCGCGGACGGCGGCAGGATCGTCTCGTACCGTCCGGCGGGCAGGTCGACGCGCCGGGAGCCCCATTCCAGCCGGCGGGCGAGGCCGGCGGCGAGGTCGGGGACGTCGACGTCGGCGAAGTCGCGGGTGCCGACGCCGGCCCAGGCGGAGCCGCCCGCGCCCTTGGCGTTCAGTTCGAGCAGCCCGGTGGGCTGGTCGTGGCGCAGCCGCAGCCCGGCGGAGCTGCCGAGGAACGTGGAGGTCTGGACGTGGTTGGCGAACCCGTACAGCCGGTTCCCGGCGGATTCGGCGGCGGCGAACGCCTCGCCGAGCGCGGGCGCGACGCCTTCGAAGACGCCGATGCCGGTCTCGGCGGGCGGGTCGTCCCAGCCGGTGGCGGCGGGCCCGTCGGCGACGAGCGGCGCGGCGTCCTCGGCGGCCTCGTTCCCGGCGGCGTCGGCCTCGGCGGCGCGGACCAGGTCCTCGACGCCGTCGGCGCCGACGGCGGACCGCGAGACGACGCCGGCGGCGACGCCGTCGCCGGTGCGGCGCAGCGCGATCACGGTGAGCCGGGTGGAGCGGGTGACGCCGTTGGTGGTGAGGGTGTTGCCCGCCCAGCGCAGGTTCGCGGTGGTGGACTCCTCGGCGATGGCGATGCAGTCGTCGGCGCGGGACAGGGCGAGCGCCCGCTCCACGGCCTCCTGCGGCCTGATCGTGCTCACTGGCCGGCCTCCTGCAGGGTGTTGAGGATGTTGACGCCGCGGAACAGCGCGGACGGGCAGCCGTGGCTGACCGGCGCGACCTGCCCCGGCTGGCCCTTGCCGCAGTTGAACGCGCCGCCGAGCACGTAGGTCTGCGGGCCGCCGACGGCCTCCATCGAGTTCCAGAAGTCGGTGGTGGTGGCCTGGTAGGCGACGTCGCGGAGCTGGCCGGCGAGCCGTCCGTTCTCGATCCGGTAGAACCGCTGCCCGGTGAACTGGAAGTTGTACCGCTGCATGTCGATCGACCAGCTCTTGTCGCCGACGATGTAGATGCCGCGCTCGACGCCGGAGATCAGCTCGTCGGTGGACGGCCCGCCGGGGGCCGGGGCGAGCGACACGTTCGCCATCCGCTGGATCGGCATGCTGGACGCGGCGTCGGCGAACGCGCACCCGTTGGAGCGCTCCGCGCCGGTGAGGCGGGCGATGCGCCGGTCGGTCTGGTAGCCGGTGAACAGGCCGCCGGACACGATGTCGAACGACTGGGTCTCGACGCCCTCGTCGTCGTAGCCGATGGTGGCCAGCCCGTGCTCGGTGGTGCGGTCGCCGGTGATGTTCATGACCTTGGAGCCGTACTGCAGGCTGCCGAGCTTGTCGGGGGTGGCGAACGAGGTGCCGGCGTAGGCGGCCTCGTAGCCGAGCGCGCGGTCCAGCTCGGTGGCGTGCCCGATCGACTCGTGGATGGTCAGCCACAGGTTGGACGGGTCGACGACGATGTCGTAGGCGCCGGCCTCGACGCTGGGCGCGGCGAGCTTCTCGGCGAGCAGCTCGGGGATGCGGGCGAGTTCCCCGTCCCAGTCCCAGTGGGCGCCGGTCAGCCACTCCCAGCCGTACCCGGCGGGCGGCGCGAGGGTCCGCATCGTGTCGAAGACGCCGTCGGCGATGCCGACGGCGTTCACGACCGGGTGCAGCCGGACGCGCTGCTGGGTGGTGACGGTGCCGGCGAGGTCGGCGAAGAACTTGTTCTCCTTGACCTGCAGCAGGGTCGCGTCGACGTGGTCGACGCGGTCGTCGGCGAGCAGGCCGCGGCTCCAGTCCGCCAGCAGCGCGACCTTCTCGGCGGTCGGCACGTCGAACGGGTCGGTCTCGTAGGAGGACACCCAGGTGCGCTCGCCGTGCGCGGGTTCGGGCGCCAGCTCGATGGGCTCGCGGTTGACGGCGCGGGCGACGGCCGCGACCTCGACGGCCTGCTCGGCGACCCGGGCGGCGCCGGCCGCGGTCAGGTCGATGCCGGCGGCGAAGCCCCAGGTGCCGTCCTTGACGACGCGGACCGACAGGCCCACGTCGTCGGCGTCGAGCGCGGTCTCCAGGGCGGCGTCGTGCAGCCGGAGGGTCTGGCTGCGGATGCGTTCGAGGCGGAAGTCGGCGTGCTCGGCGCCGAGTTCCCGGGCCCGGGCGAGGGCCGCGTCGGCCAGCGCGCGCAGCGGCAGCGCGGTGAAGGCGGGATCGATGTCATGCACCTTTCGCAACCTACCCCCGGGGACCCTTCCGCCTCACCTGCGCGGCGGGGCGAACAAAGCGGGGGTGCGGATCTTGTCGGTAAGGCACATCCTGTTCCCCTGCGGGGGCCGCTAGGGTCGTGCGATGTCGTCGCAGGACGGCGACTCCGGAAGCGACCGCCCCGCCGCGGGCGGTCCAGCGCGCACCGAGAGCCGCGCACCGGAGGACGGACCAATGAGACAGCCTACGAGAGGGTCGTGATGAGTCGCTCTGTCCTCGTGACCGGGGGGAACCGGGGCATCGGCCTGGCCATCGCCCGCGAGCTGGCCGCGGCGGGCGACGCCGTCGCCGTCACCTACCGGTCGGGTGAGCCCCCGGAGGGGCTGTTCGGCGTGCGGTGCGACGTGACCAGCGCCGAGGACGTCGACGCGGCCTTCGCGAAGGTCGAGGCGGAGCAGGGCAAGGTCGAGGTGCTCGTCGCCAACGCCGGCATCACCAAGGACACGCTGCTGGCGGTGATGAGCGAGGAGTCGTTCACCTCGGTGCTCGACACGAACCTGACCGGCGCGTTCCGGGTCGCCAAGCGCGGCGTGAAGGGCATGATGCGGGCGCGCACGGGCCGCATCGTGCTGGTGTCGTCGGTCGTCGGGCTGCTCGGCTCGCCGGGGCAGGCGAACTACGCCGCGTCCAAGGCGGGCCTGGTCGGGTTCGCGCGGTCGCTGGCGCGCGAGCTCGGCTCGCGCAACATCACGGTGAACGTGGTGGCGCCCGGGTTCGTCGACACCGACATGACCGCGGTGCTGACCGAGGACCAGCAGAAGGGGATCACCGCGGCGATCCCGCTGGGCCGGATCGCGCGGCCGGAGGAGGTCGCCAAGGCGGTGCGGTTCGTGGCGAGCGAGGACGCCGCCTACATCACCGGGGCCGTGATCCCGGTGGACGGCGGCCTGGGAATGGGGCACTGAGGTCATGGGAATCCTCGAAGGCAAGCGCATCCTGGTCACCGGCGTCCTCACCGACGCCTCGATCGGCTTCCACGTCGCGCGGGTCGCGCAGGAGCAGGGCGCCGAGGTGGTGCTGACCGCCTACCCGCGCCCCACCCTCACCGCGCGGACCGCGAAGCGGCTGCCGTCCGGCCCGGAGAACCCGCCGCCGGTCATCGAGCTCGACGTGATGAACACCGAGCAGCTGAACGCCCTCGAGGGCAACCTGCGCGCGCACGGGTTCGACCACCTCGACGGCGTCATGCACGCGATCGGTTTCGCGCCGCAGACCGCGCTCGGCGGCAACTTCCTGGAGACGCCCTGGGAGGACGTGGCGACCGCGGTGCACGCGTCCACGTACTCGCTGAAGTCGCTGACGATGGCGTGCCTGCCGCTGATGAAGGACGGCGGCTCGGTCGTCGGCCTCGACTTCGACGCCACCAAGTCGTGGCCGGTGTACGACTGGATGGGCGTGGCGAAGGCCGGCCTGGAGTCGTGCGCCCGCTACCTGGCGAAGTACCTCGGCCCGCAGGGCATCCGCGTCAACCTCGTCGCGGCGGGCCCGCTGGCCACGATGGCGGCCAAGAGCATCCCCGGCTTCGAGGGGATGACGGAGCTGTGGCCGAAGGCGGCGCCGCTCGGCTGGGACATCAAGGACAGCGAGCCGACCGCGCGGGCCTGCGTCGCGCTGCTGTCGGACTGGTTCCCCGCCACGAGCGGCGAGATCGTCCACGTCGACGGCGGCCTGCACTCCATCGGCGCGCCGGACGTGTAAGCCCGTTTCACGTGCCGAAGGCCCCTTCCCGTTGCCGGGGAGGGGCCTTCGCCGTTCGTCGGCCGGGTGGCTGGCGTCCCGTGCCCGATGCGTCCCGTGCCCGATGCGGCCGGGTGCCCGCGGTCAGCGGCGGCGGGCCGCGGCGGACCGGCGGAGGGAGCGGCCCGCGACGCTGATGTTGAGCGCGGCCACGGCGCCCGCGGCGCCCGCGGCGGCGGCGACCCAGAGCATCTGGTTGCTCTCGTGCTCGGAGGACGCCACGGGGGAGATGAGGCGCGTCTGCGGCATGGCCGCGGAGCCCGGGGCGGTGCGGTAGGCGTTCGGGTCGGCCGCGATCTCCGGGGTGGGCAGGACGCCCGGCAGCCCGGCGGCGGGCAGGGGCGCCTTGTCGTCGTAGGGCTTGAGGCCCTCGCCGCCGGTCATGGGGGCGGGCCCGCTCCCGGCCGCGCCTCCGCCGCCCGACGGCGCGGAGCCGGTCCCGCCGGACCGCGCGGGCGCCTTGGTCTTCTTCGGCGCCTTCGGGACGGCGGGCTTCTTCGTCTGCTCGGTTGGCTTCGGCTTCGGCGTGGGCGTCGGCGTGGGCGTCGGGGTCAGCGCCTTGCGCAGGTTGCCGAGGTTGCACTTCCAGTTATCGATGGTGCTGGCCGGGTCGGTGCCCTTCTTGCAGGTGTCCGCCGCCGCCTCGCTCGCGGGCGCGGCCAGTACCAGGACCAGGGCGCCCGCCGAGACCGCGGCCGAAGCCGTACCGAGCCGCCTGAGCCGCTGGGGCATGTCGCTCCTCCGCCTACCGGTGATGCTGTTGTTGACATCTGGTCCAACGAGAGAAGGACACAGAGGTCACGGTCAAAAACGCGCGCCAATTGGTCAGATCGTGCCCCATGCGCGCCCAACCGTAAACCGCGACACGGCGGTTTCTTTACCGCATCACCAGCCGCGCCAGGCGCGTCCGCCGCTCGCGCGCCCCGGCCTCCTTGACGGCCCTGGCCAGAGCCGGTCCGGCCGCCTGCACCACCGACAGGTGGCGGCGCGCGAGCCCGAACGCGGTGGCCACCAGCGGCCGCGACAGCCCGTCCGGGACCAGCACCGCGACGACCGCCGGACGGCGCGTCCCGCGCGCCTGCGCGACCGGCACCGCCCACCCGTGCCGCAGCCGCGCCGCGTCCGCGGGCGCGACCGTCACCGCGCCGCCGGGGAACTCCACGTCCAGCCCGTGCGGCCCGCCTCCGGTCACCACGCCCGTCTCGCCGATGGCGGCCTGCGCGAGCGGCGCCGCGACGACCACCCGGTCGCCGGGGTCCATCCCGCCGAACGCGCCGGGGCCGGGGTTCAGCCGCGCCTTCAGCGCCGCGTTCAGCGCGGCGGTGCCCGCCTCGCCGCCCGCGGCGGCCGCGACGACCTGGACGTCCTCCACCGGGATGCCGAGCGCCCGGGGGATCGAGTCGGTGACGAGCTGGACGGCCCGGTGCACGGCCTCGGCCGGGTCGCCGGCGGGCACGATCACCACCTCGCGGCCGGGCGCGTCCACGGCGGCCAGCTCGCCGCCGCGCACCGCCTCGGTGAGCGCCGCGACGGGATCGGCGGGCGGCGCGGCGTCCAGCACGACGACCGGAACGGTCTCGGACGCCTCCAGGTCGTCCAGCGGACGGCCGGGACCGGCGGGCGGCGGCGAGCCCGGCTCCGCGCACAGCACGAGGTGGGCGCCGTCCGGGCACGCCTCGACCAGCACCGCGCACAGCTCGACGTCGAGCGCCGCCGCGTCAGTCACCACTACCAGGTCCAGCTCTAACGGCCGCTGCTCGCCGCGCGCGTAGTCCACGGGG
>NZ_JBEYYT010000486.1:0-6451 GCF_040645715.1 Spirillospora sp. NPDC046719
CGATCGGCACCGGCCTCCAGCACGTCCGGTGGCCGGTGCCGCACCGGTGTCGGCCGCCCCGTCCCGTCCGGGCGCGGCGCGGCTCGGCGGCTCCGAGCGGGTCAGAAACCGATGGCCTCGCGGACCAGCAGGACGGTCCCGCGCCCGGGGTGAGGTTCCGCGTTGAGGACGAGGATGCGGTTGAGGGCGCTCGGCACCCCGTAGGCCTCCATGCAGCGCTCGTTCTCCAGCGGGACGCAGTGGTCCTCGATGCGGCGCAGCGCGGTGCTCAGGTCGGGCACCACCTTCTGCGCCCCGACGACCCAGATCACCTGGGGCGCGGCGCCGGAGTAGCCGGCCAGCTGGCTTCCGCTGGCCGAGGCGGCGACCAGGGAGCCGGTCTCGGTGACCGCGGCGACGCTGCCCACGAGGACGTCGGGGCAGGCGAGCATCCGCCAGATCTCGGTCAGCTGGGTGGCGCGGTCCATGGTGGAGCTGCGCGCCTTGACCGAGTCGTATCGACCGCTGCGGTTGAGGTCCTCGTCGATGCCGGACAGCCGGAGGGTCTCGCTGGCCCCGGTGAAGACGGTGGCGCCCGCCGGAACCAGGTCCTGGACGCGGGCACGCGCGGCGGCGGCGTCGTCGAGGATCTCGACGGCGAAATTGTTGTCCCTCAACGCGGCGGCCGCCCGCTCCAGCGCCTCCGCTGGCGCCGGGCCGGTGAACGATGTCGCCGGAGCCGAAGTGGTCATGATTCCTCCTGGGCCGTTGCACGGTGGGTTCGTCTCTGCTGGTACGACAGGACGGCCCCGCGGAATGTGAGGCGCCCGCGGACCTCACATTCCGGCCCGGTGCCTTGTCGAAGTGGTGAGCCCGCACGAGACCGAGAAGAGAGCCGGCGACACACATGAGCGACACGTCCAGGCCGGGACCCGACCGGACCGATCCAGCCCTCAGCGTGATCATGGGCGAGCGGCGGCAGCTGATCAATCTCGCCTACCGGCTGCTCGGCTCGCTGGCCGAGGCCGAGGACGCCGTCCAGGAGACCTACGCGCGCTGGTACGCCATGTCCCGCCCGCAGCGGGACGCCATCGAGTCGCCCGGCGCGTGGTTGACCACGGTCGCCGGCCGCATCTGCCTCAACACGCTCAAGTCGGCGCGGGCGCGTCGCGAACGCTATGTCGGCGCGTGGCTTCCCGAGCCGCTGCCCGAGCCCGCCGAGTGGGCCGCCGGCCGGACGGACGGCACCGCGGCCGACCCCGCCGACCGGGTGACTCTGGACGAGTCGGTCAACATGGCCTTCCTCGTCGTGCTGGAGTCGATGACCCCGGCCGAGCGCGTGGCGTTCATCCTCCACGACGTCTTCCGCTTCCCGTTCGCCGACGTGGCCGAGGTCACCGGCCGCACCCCGGCCGCATGCCGCCAGCTCGCCTCCTCGGCCCGCCGCCGCCTCTCCGTCCTCCGGGATCCGGCGCCGCCCGTGGCGAAGCAGGCCGGCGTCGTCCGGGCCTTCAAGGCGGCGTGGGAGGCCAAGGACATCGAGGCCCTGATCGGCCTGCTCGATCCCGACGCCACGGCGGTCGCCGATGGCGGCGGCCTCGCCATGGCCTTCCTCGACCCCATCGAGGGCGCCGAGCCGATCGCCCGCGGCTGGATGGAGATCGCCGACCGGATGCCCGCCGGCATGACGCTCCTGGAGCGCACGGTCAACGGCCGGCCCGGCCTGGTCGCCCGGCTCGACGGGGTCACCGTGACCGTGTTCGCGTTCGAGATCGTCGACGACCGGGTCAAGCAGATCTGGGCCGTGCGCAATCCGGAGAAACTCCGCCCGTGGACAGAGGGCTGACGCTCCTCGCCCAACCCGGCCGCTTTTTAGAAATATGATCACGTTTGTCGGCGATCCACGGAGGAGGCCAGGGTGTCCGAGCGTGTCCGGAAAGCATGGGAAGTGCCGAGCGCGGTGTCCCGCCCGGCCGACGAACCGGTGCGGATCGACACGACGGTCGCGCATTCGGCCCGGATGTACGACTACTACCTGGGCGGCAAGGACCATTACCAGATCGACCGGGACACCGCGGAGATCGCGGCGCGCAGCTGGCAGGCGGTGCGGATCGCCGTCCGGGAGAACCGGTCGTTCCTGGGCCGGGCCGTCCGCCACCTGGTCCGCGAACAGGGGATCACGCAGTTCCTCGACATCGGCGCCGGCCTGCCCAGTGCCGGCAACGTCCACGAGGTCGCCCAGGCCGAGGACCCCGCCTGCCGCGTCGTGTACGTCGACAACGACCCGATCGTGCTGGCCCACGCCCGGTCACTGCTCATCGGCACGCCGGAGGGCAGGACCGCCTACGTCCACGCCGACCTGCGCCGGCCGGCGGCGATCCTGGCCGACCCCGCCGTCCGCACCACCCTGGACCTCGACCGGCCCGTCGCTCTCATGCTGGTGGCGATCCTGCACTTCATCGTGGACGAGCAGCACCCCGGCGAGATCGTCAGGGAGCTGATGGAGGCGCTGCCGTCCGGCAGCTTCCTGGTCGCCTCGCACGTCACCCCGGAACACGACCCGCAGGGGGTCCACGGCCTGGAGCAGGCCTACCGCGCCGGCGGCGTGCCGGCCCAGGCGCGGACCCGGGAGGCGTTCACCGCCCTCGCCTTCGACGGCCTGGACCTGCTGGACCCCGGAGTGACCCTGGTGTCGGAATGGCGCCCCGACGGCGACGCTCCCCGCCCGTCGGCGGACCAGGTCAACTGGTACGGCGGCATCGCCCGCAAGCCGTAACGGCCGAGGACGTCCCCCGCGAACCTTCCGATCTGCACCGCGTCCCCCACGCGAAATGGGTGCCGGACCCGATATGGCGCCGCATGCCGATGGCGCATGGTGGATTCAGGTACATCTCGGGATGTTCGGGTTGCGGAAGGGACTGGCACCGCATGACGACGAGCGTGGACGACGGCGCCACGGGCAGGCACGCACTGGGCGACGCCGCGGCGCGGGAAATGAAGCAGCGCCTGGAAGGCGAACGGCGCCGCCGCGCGTCGCAACTGGGTGTGCTGGAGCAGTCGGTCGAGCAGGTCTCGGTGGAGCAGACCGAGGAAGCGGACTACGCCCGCATGGAGAATCTGCGGCAGAGCCTGACGGAGATCGACAGCGCGCTGCGGCGGCTCGAGGAAGGCACGTACGGGCGGTGCGAAGGATGCGCCCAGCCGATTCCCGCCGGGCGGCTGGAAATCCTGCCCTATGTACGGTTCTGCGTTAAGTGCCAGGGAAAGCGAAACCGCACTGGCCGCTGAGGCGCGCCCGTCCACGATCACGAGCGAGGGGTGCGCCGCCCGCCATCGGGGGCGGCACCCATTTCCGCGCCGCGCGGCGTGCACGCCCGGCGCGGACGAGCGCCGCGCCCGATCGGCCCCGCCGGACGGCGGCACGATGCGAGAGGGCAGGTGAGAGGGCGGATACCGTGGGGACGAGCGTGCGCCGCGCGACGCGGCGGCACGCGGACGGCAGGGGAGGAAGCGCGGCCAGTGCGGCTGTTCTGGCGGGTGTTCTGGCTGAACACCCTGGTGGGAGCGGTGGCCACCGTCCTGTTGATGGTCGGCCCGTGGACGGTGTCGGTGCCGATCCGGCTGACCGAGGCGCTCGTCCTCGCGACCGGGCTCGCGGTGATGCTGGCGGCCAACGCCGTGCTGCTGTGGTGGGGCCTCGCCCCGCTGGGCAGGCTCGCCCGCCTGATGGCGACCGTCGACCTGCTGCGTCCCGGCCAGCGCCTGCCGGTCACCGGGAGCGGCGAGATCGCCGCGCTGATCGACACCTTCAACCAGATGCTGCGGCGCCTGGAGGCCGAACGCGGCACCAGCGCGGCCCGCGCCCTGTCCGCCCAGGAGGACGAGCGCCGCCGCGTCGCCCGGGAGCTGCACGACGAGATCGGTCAGAGCCTGACCGCGCTGCTGCTCGACCTCAAGCGCGTCACCGACGCGGCTCCGCCGCAGGTGCGGCGCGACCTGCGGAACGCCCAGGAGATGACCCGCGAGAGCCTCGACGAGGTGCGGCGCATCGCCCGCCGACTGCGCCCGGACGTCCTCGAGGACCTGGGCCTGGCGAGCGCCCTCGCCGCGCTCGCCACCCAGTTCGACACGCACACGACGCTGCGCGTGCGGCGGCAGGTGCAGCACGGGCTGCCGCCGCTCGACCCGCAGGTCGAACTGGTCCTGTACCGCGTCGCCCAGGAGGCCCTGACCAACGCCGCCCGGCACTCGGGGGCCGCGAGCGTCGTCCTCGACCTGCGGGCCGACGGCGACCGCGGTGTCCTGCTGCGCGTCGAGGACGACGGCGAAGGGCTCGGCGGCGCCCCCGAGGGCGCCGGGATCCGCGGCATGCGCGAACGCGCGCTGCTGGTCGGCGGCGCCCTGGACCTGCGCACCGGATCAGGCGGCGGCACCCGGCTCGACCTGCGGGTCCCCACCGTCCACGCCTCGCTCGCCGGCGCGGACCGGCCCGTCGAGGAGCGGCCATGACACGCCCGACCCGGATCCTGCTCGCCGACGACCACGCGCTGGTGCGCCGCGGCGTCCGGCTCATCCTCGACGGCGAACCGGACCTGGAGGTCGTCGCCGAGGCCGGCGACGGCGCGGAGGCGATCGAGCTGCTGTCCGGCGCCGGCGCCGTCGCGGCGGACCTGGCGGTCCTCGACGTCGCGATGCCGCGGATGACCGGCCTGCAGGCCGCCCGCGAACTCTCCCGCACCCGTCCCGACCTGCGCATCCTCATCCTGACCATGCACGACAACGAGCAGTACCTGTTCGAGGCGCTGAAGGCGGGCGCGGCGGGCTACGTGCTCAAGTCGCTGGCGGACCGCGACCTGATCACCGCGTGCCGCGCCGCGATGCGCGGCGAGCCGTTCCTGTACCCGGGCGCGGTCACGACGCTGATCCGGACGTACCTCGCCCAGGCCGGCGCCGGACGGGACCCCGACACCGTCCTCACGCCCCGCGAAGAGGAGATCCTGAAGCTCGTCGCCGAGGGCCACTCGTCCAAGGAGATCGCCGCCACGCTCGTCATCAGCGTCAAGACCGTGGAACGGCACCGCGCCAACATCCTCGCCAAACTCGGCATGAAGGACCGTCTGGAACTGCTCCGCTACGCCATCCGCACGGGCCTCATCGAACCCTGACCTGCCACCAATTCCCGCCATAAATAGGCCGAGATCCCCCGTTTAGGAAATAAATCCCTTCAAGGGAAATGGTTGACCGCCCGGCGTCCTCCTTCACCGGTTCCCGCGCACCGCGATGCCCTTGCGATGCACTCCCCTGATCATCGCTCGCGTTCGCGCTTGCCCAGGTCAGGGCAGAGCTGAACCGACCCAAGGAGGAAACACGTGATCGTACTCTGTTCATCGGGAACAACGCGGCGCGGAACGGTCGGCCGGTTCTGCGGCGCGGTCACGCTTCTCGCCGGCCTCGTCGTCGGCGGAGGCGCGGCGGGCGCCGGCACCGCGACGGCGTCGACGGCCGACTCGGCATTTCGCCCGAACGCCGGCGCGCACACCAGAATCGCGACGGACCGGCTTCCGGTCAAGAAGATCGAGAAGATCCTGCAGGCCGATGGCCACGTGAGCAGCAGCGGCGTCCTCGAAGTCGACATCGACCGCACGGACCTCCACGTCACCGGCGGCCAGCCCCGGGTGAGGTTCAAGGACGGCTTCCAGATCCAGCACGAGCTCTTCTTCCAGTCGCTCGGGCACGGGAAGGCGATCCTCAACGGCGACCTGGCCCTGAAGCCGCAGGAGATCCAGCCGGTCATCGACGCGTTCATCGCCCACGGGATCACGTTCCAGGCGCAGCACCAGCACCTGTACGACCTGCGCCCGATGGTGTGGTTCCTGCATTTCCGCGCCATCGGGAACCCGCTCCGGCTGGCCGGCGCCATACGCGCCGTCATCGGCGTGACGTCCACGCCGCTCCCGCAGCATTCGCCGCCGAACCCCCAGACCCCGCTCCCCACCAGGAAGCTGGCGAAGATCCTCGGCGGTGACGCCACCGTCGGCGAGAACGGGATCGTCACGGTGACCGTGCCGCGCACCGACAGGATCAGGCTCGGCGGCGTGCTCATCAGCCCGGACCTCGGGGTGTCCACCAGCGTCCAGTTCCAGCCGCTCCCGGGCGGCGAGGCGGCGGTGGTCCCCGACTTCTCCATGACGGCGCACGAGACGCAACCGGTCATCTCGGTCATGCGTCGCAAGCACTGGCAGGTGGGCTGCCTCTACAACCAGGAGACCGCCGAGCACCCGCAGCTGTACTTCTCGCACATGTTCCGCGTCGGCGACCCCGTCGCGCTCGCCGTTCAGGTCCGCGAAGGACTCGACCGCACGGCCGCACGGCACCCCTGACCGGCGGCTTCGCGGGTACCTCACCATGCCGGCGCGGGTGGCTCGTCCAGCACGTCCGTGCGTGCGCGGTGGCGCGTGTTCCAGCGCCACCG
>NZ_JBEYYT010000487.1:0-6437 GCF_040645715.1 Spirillospora sp. NPDC046719
GGCCGACGCCACCGGCCGGGCCCGCCGGGCTTCCGCTCCTACTTGGCCGGACGGCTCCACAGGACGGGCTGCTGGCCGTCGCTGTCCGCGGTGCCGCCGACGCCGAGCAGCGTCCCGCCCGCCGCCGCCAGCCCGGTGATCTCCTGGTCGCCGGGGCCCGCCAGCCCCTTGCCGGATGGGGTCGAGACCGTCCAGGACGCGCCGTCCGCGGACTTCCACGCCACCACGTCGGCCGAGCCCGCGTCGCCCGTCGTGCCCGCCGCGGAGAACCCGGCGCCGGTCGCGGCCAGCGCGGTGACCCGCACGGACTTCGCGCCGCCCGGCGACGGGAGCTGCACCGCCTTCCAGGTGCGGCCGCCGTCGGCGGACACGTAGCCGAGCGCGACCGTGCCGGACGGCGTGCGTCCCTCACCGGCCGCCACGATCGTGTTGCCCTGCGCGCTGACCTGGGTCAGCGAGCCGTCCGTCGTGCCGGACGGCAGCGGAAGCTGCTTCAGCGTCCACTGCTTGCCGTCCTGCGAGGTCCACACGGCCGGCCGGTCGGCGGTGGCGGCCTTGGCGGCGGGGTCGCGCAGGCCGCCCGCGGCCGCGAACCCGAAGCCGCCCGCGGCGACCGAGCGCAGCCAGCGGTCGGAGTTCGGCAGCGCGTTCAGCCCGCTGTTCCCGACGCCCCTGCCGCGCTCCCACGTCTTCAGGTCGGCGGAGAACCAGGTGGCGGCGGACGCGCCGTCCTCGCCGACGATCACGTAGCCGGCCGGGCCCGCCGCGGTGGCGTAGGTCGCGAGCTGGTTCCGGCCGGGACGGAACGCGTCCGCGCCGTCCGCGGCCTGCCAGCCCGAGCCGTCGGACGAGGTCACGACGAGGGGCTGGTGCGGCGCGGCCCGGTCGAACCCGACCGCGAGCCACCCCTGCCTGCCCGCGGCGACGCTGAGCAGCCGCTGCCCGCCGGGGCGGGAGAACGCGGCGCCGGCGCCCTGCGCCCGCGTCCACGTCTTCCCGTCGCCGGAGACCCACGCGGCCGCCTCGCCGCCCGCGCTGCCCACCGCGACGGTCTTGCCGCCGTCGGAGCCGAGCGCGGTGACGGTGTGGTCGCGGCGCACCGCGCCCGGCACCTTCGCCAGGTCGACCGGGACCTCGGCGCCCTTGGCGTCCAGCACGGTGAGCATGGCGTTCTGATCGCCGCCGCCGTTCTGGAAGCCGACGACCACGCTCTGCCCGGCGGCCGACGCCGACGACCGCACCGTGCGGCCGGGCTGGGCCGGGACGGAGCCCGCGTCCTGCCAGGTGTTGCCGTCCGCGCTGCGCGACACCAGGAGGTCGCGGCCCCGCACGACGACCGCGGCGAACCCGTTCGCGTCGCCGAGCACGGTCGAGACGCTCCGGTAGCCGGACGCCTTGAGCTGCCCGGCCTTCGTCCAGGTCTTGCCGTCCTTGGACGTGAACGCCTGCCCGTAGGGGCCGTTGATCTCGCGGATGGCGAGGAATCCGGTGGGACCGCCGCCGACCATCAGGCCGTGCGTGCCCTTCGGCGCGGGCACCTCGGTGGTGTCCCAGGTGCTCCCGCCGTCCTCCGAGCGGAACGTGCGGCGGAACCGGGCGGGCTTCTTCGGGTCCGGCGCGTGGATCGCCTCGACGACCACCGCGTTCCCGGACGCCGCCGCCGTGACCAGCGTGAGCTGCCCGTTCCGCACCGGCAGGCCGAGCTGGCCGCCGCTCTTGATGGCCCAGCTCGCGCCGTCGCCGGACGTCCAGACGGCGGGCTCGGCGTCGCTGAAGTCGCCCTTCTTGGACGAGGCGCCGATCGCCATGAACCCGTCGCCGGTGCCGATGACCTGCTTCACCCGCGTGTGGCCGCCGAACGGCAGCGCGGCCTGGTCGGGCTGCCGCGTCCAGCTCCTGCCGTCCTGGCTCGTCCACAGCACGGGGCCGGCCGTGCCGGCGCCGATCGCGACCCAGCCGTGCCCGCCGCCGCCGACCAGCCGGGGCGTGTCGTCGGGGGTGCCGCCGGTGCCCTTGACCTCGGCGGACGTGTAGGTCCGGCCGCCGTCGGAGGAGACGAGGAACTCGGGGCGCGAGCCGGCCACGCCGGACTCCGCGCCGACGGCCACCACGGTCGAGCCGGCCGCCGCGACGTCGGTCAGCCGCTGGTCGAGCCCGTCGTGGCCGCCCTGCCCGGCCGCGAACAGCGACCCGGCGAGCCGGACGCCCGCGGCGGAGCCGCCGTCGTCGTCACCGCCGCTCTGGGAGACGAAGTAGTAGCCGCCGCCCGCGAGGACGGCGACGGCCGCCAGACCGGCGACGCCGATGAGGATCGGCTTCTTGGACCGCTTCGCGCCCTTCTTCTTCGGCTCGGTGCGCCACGGCTCGTCGATGGTCGGGGGCGCCGGGGTGAGGGGCGGGCCGAGCGGCGCCGCTTGCGGCCCGGGGAACTGCTGCGACGGGACGCCCGGGATCTCCTGGGCGTAGGGGAACGGCTCGGGCCCGCCGAGCACGGGCTTGTTGTCCGGGATCTCCTGCGCCCAGGGGAACGGCTCGTGCGCGGGCTGCGCGGGGCCGGGCTGCCCGGGGCCGGGGAGCGGCGGGGCGGGCTGGGGCGTGGGCGGCAGCGCGGCGTGCGGGTTGCCGGGGATCTCCTGTGCCCACGGGAACGGCTCGGGCGCCGCCGGGGGCGGCGCGGGGGCGTCCTGGGCGTTGGGGAACGGCGCGGGCGGCTGCGGGGCCGGCGGCTGCTGCGCGAAGGGCGGCGGGCCCGGCGGCGCCGGAGGCTGGACGGGCGGCTGCGGCGCGGCCGGCTGCTGCTGGGAGGCGGCGGGACGTTCCACGCGGGTGACGTCCGCTTCCTCGTCCTCGTCGTCGTCGCGGCCCGTGTTCCCGAGCCAGGCGGAGGCGTCCAGGATGGTCTGGTCGCCGATCGATTCACCAGAAGCCGGGTCACCGGAACCCGGGCCACCGGAGGCAGGGCCGACGGGCGCGGCGGCAGGCGCGCCGGGGAACGGCGGGAGCGGCGGAGGGTCGGCGGGCTCACCGCCGCCGCCCTCGCCCCCGCCCGGGTTCCCGGTCGAGAACACCTGCGTGCGCATCATCCCGCTGATGTCGATGTCGCTGACCGTCCGGTCGGACTCGTCGTCCTCCGGCTCGGCCAGCGGCTCCCCGAACGGCGGCGGCTGCTCCGCCGGCTCGGGCAGCAGCGGCGTGGCGCCGGACGGGCCCTGCTCGGCCAGCCACTGGGGAGGCGGCGGCGCCTGCCCCGGCCGCCCGGCGTCGGGACGCTCGACCTCGCCCTGCCCGGGCCCGTGGTCGCCGTCCTGCTTTCCGGTCGAAGTCACGCCCGCACTCCCAGCCTGAGGTCACGTACACGTCGCCCGCGTGTCAGATGGTCGTGAGCGATGATAATGGGGCATTCGCCCCTGGGGGCCGCGTTGCGGACCGTACCGCCGTCACCCGGCCTTCAGCCGGCCGTTCATCCACTGCATGATCTCGGGCGTCAGCCGGGTGAACGTGCCGAAGTTGTGGCCGCCGTCGTCGGGGAACAGCGTGTCCACCCGCAGCGGCGGCTTCGCCGCCTGGATGAACTGCTGCGCCTGCCGGTACCCCTTCTCCACCTTGCTGGAGGCCAGCAGGACCGACGTCGGCGGGGACGGCAGGTTCCGCACCCGCCAGAGCAGGTCGTTGTCGTTGCGGACCTTCGGGCTGCCGCCGTACAGCTCGCCGGTCGTCGCGTCCTTGATCGCGTGCAGGTAGCCGCCGAGGGACGCGCCCGCCGCGAACCGGTCGGAGTGCATCATGGCCAGCTTCACCGCGCAGTAGCCGCCGGTCGACTGGCCCATCACCCCCCAGCCCTGCTCGTCGGACGCCAGCCGGTAGGTCGCGCTCAGCGCCTTCGGGACGTCCTGCGCGAAGAACGCGAGGGACTGCGGCCCGCTCGGCACGTCGGTGCACTCGGTGTCGCGCGGCGGGGCGACCATCGTCCGGGTGATGACGTAGACGGTCGGCTGGATCGTTCCGTTGCGCATGTCCTTGGCGGCGAGCTTCACCATCGCCTGCCGCTCGATGATGCCGCGCGGGTCGCCCGGGTAGCCGGCGAGGACGAGCGCCACCGGGAACCGGCGGTCCTTGAACTGCGGCTGGAAGTACTGCGGCGGCAGGTAGACGAACGCCTGCACCTGCAGGCCGGTCCGCGCGCCGCGGATCGTCGTCTGCTCCAGCCGCCCGTCCCGTTCCGGGTCGTGCAGGCCCTGCTTCACCGACAGCGGCGAGACGGTCCGCGCGAGCGGGCCGCCCGACCAGGCGCCCTGGCCCGCCTTGGCGCCGTGCACGGCGACGGGCCCGTCCAGCCGGCCGAGCAGGTCGCTCCAGCTGTTGTAGAAGAGGAAGTAGGCGTTCATCCCGGTGACGAGGGCGAGCGTGATGAACAGCTGGCAGCCGACCAGCAGCCCGCCGCGGGCGGCCTGCGCGCCGGGCCCGCGGCCGGTGATCCTCGGCAGCGCCCACAGCGTGCCGGCCAGCGCCGCCACGGCGAGCAGGCAGACGAGGACCACGAAGGCCGTGCCGGTCAGCTGCATGGGTCGTGCTCCCCCTTCGTCGGGCCGCCGGGCCCGGCCGAGCCGGTCCGGCTCACTGGGCCCGCCCCGCGGACGCGCAGCTCTCCCCCGAGCACCGGACGAGGGCGTTCAGCTGCTCCGACAGGCGCCGCCGCCGCTCCTCGGGCAGCCGCTTCGCGGCGTTGTCCAGCTCGTTCGGATCGCGCGCCAGGTCGTAGTACTCGCGCTCGCCGTCGGCGTACTCGACGTAGAGCGCGTCGTTCGTGCGGATCGCGTTGTAGGTCGTCGGCGCGCCGGGCGCGGAGTCCTGCCGGTCCGGGTCGTCGCGCGACGGCGCGGGCTTGACGTGCTCGATCAGCGCCGCCTGCCGCCAGTCGCCGGGCGTCTCGCCGCGCAGGAACGGCACCAGCGACCGGCCGTCGGTGCCCGGCGGCGCGGGCAGCCCGGCGAGGCCGAGGAAGGTGGGGGCGAGGTCGGTGTTCTGCGCGAACGCGCCGACGTGGCGCCCCGCGCCGACGCCGGGCCCGGTGACGACGTACGGGACGTGGATGTCGACGTCGAACGCGGTCATCTTGCCGCCGGCGAGCCGGTGCTCGCCCATGTGGAAGCCGTTGTCCGAGCCGAAGACCACGTAGGTGTCGCGGTCGATGCCGAGCGTCGCCAGCTCGCCGCGGATGCGGCCGATCATGTCGTCGACGGACTGCACCATCCGGACCCGGTCGCGGAACCCCTCGTCGATCCGGGCGATCGCGCCCTTGCCGAGCTTGGGGTGCTTGCGCAGCCAGGACGGCTTGTCGCGGACGTCCTTCTCGTTGAACGCCGGCGACCGGGGCGCCTTCAGGCCGGCGAACTTGTCGGCGTACCGGGGCGCGGACACGAACGGGCCGTGCGGCGCGAACGTGGAGATCTCCATGAAGAACGGCTTGGACGAGCCGCCGGCGCGCTGCACGAAGTCGGTGCCCTTGTTCGCCAGGACGTCGGTCAGGTAGTCCTGCGGCTGGTGGCCGTAGTTGATGAGGCGGCCGTTCTCGTTCAGGTTGTAGTCGTACTCGGGGTAGCCGTTGCCCGCGACGTACCACTCGCTCCAGCCGGGCGGCACGTACGGGCGCGCGCCGCCCTGCTTGTCGCCGGGGAGGTAGCCGTTCATGTACTTGCCGAGGAACGCGGTCCGGTACCCGGCCTTCTGCAGGGCGGGCCCGAACGAGTTCCGCTCGCCGCCGTTCTGCTGGAAGACCTGGTAGCCGCCGAGCGGCGGGAAGTTGGTGCGGACCTTGGTGTTGTGCGGGTAGAGCCCGGTGAAGATGGTCGCCCGGGACGTGCAGCACAGCGAGTCCGCCATGAAGAACTTGTCGAAGGTCAGGCCGTCCCGCTGCATCTTCTGCACCTGCGGCATGTGCGCGATGAGGTTCCACGACAGGTCGTCGGTGAGCACGAAGATGATGTTCGGCTTCTTGGCGGGCTGGGTGGCGGCGGTGCGGTGCCGCTTGCCGCTCCCGCCGGAGCAGGCCGCGAGGCCGGCGGCGAGGACGGCGGTGAGCAGGAGCGCGAGGACGGTCCGGCCGCGGGCCGGGCGGGCATGGGGACGGCGGGTGCGGGGGGTCGCCGAAGGCGGCTCGCACCGCTGTTCCCGGATCAACGTCCGCCTCTCCTCGCCCAACAACCCCGCCAGCAGGGTACCCAGCCTGACGTGTGATTCGGGTGGGTGCCTGGTGGTTCGCGTGACTTGGGGTTTGTTGGCATCATGCGGGTGGGCTGAAGGGGAGGTCAGGTGAGGCTGCGAACGGTCCGCCCCGCGCCCCGCGCGGCCGCGAGCGCGGCGGCCGCCGTCCTGGCCCTCGCCCTGCTGCTCTGCACCGGCTGCGCCGCCGGGACGTCCCGCGCCGGGGCGCGCCCGTC
>NZ_JBEYYT010000488.1:0-6436 GCF_040645715.1 Spirillospora sp. NPDC046719
GCCGCCGCGGCACCCGCACCGGCCGCGTCCGCCAGGGCGCCCGCACCGGCCGCGTCCGCCGCGGCGTCCCGCTTGCCCGCCCAGCGGCCCAGCCGGTACCCGGCCGCGCCCGGCACCACGGCGCCCGCCACGGCCGCCGTGTTCTTGCGCGCCTCCGCGACCGACTTGTCCAGATGGGCCTCGCTCTTCTCCCGTGACCCCACCGCCGAGTAGCCGACCGCCGAGAACAGGTGCTGGAACGGCTTGCGGTAGATGAACGCCGCGAACGTCACCAGCGCGATCAGCAGGATCTGCAGCCCCCACGGCAGCGTCTCGCCGAGGATCAGCCCGTACGCCCACAGCAGCAGCGCCAGCACGCCGATCAGCGCCGCCTGTTTCAGCAGCATCGACAGCAGCAGCTCCAGCCAGCGGACCGCGATCACCCGGCCGATCCCGGGATGGATCCCGATCCCGAGGAAGATCGGCCCCGCCACCAGCAGCAGCAGGAACGCGATCTTCACCACGATCAGCGCGATCGCGATCACCATGATCAGCAGGCCGGCGACCAGCGCCGCGAACAGCCCGCCGAACGCGACCGCCAGCCGGTTCTGCCAGCTCTTGCCCTGGAACAGCGAGTACGTCCCGGGATAGTCGTCCTTGATGGTCTTGGCGACGCTCTTGTAGTCGTCCGCCTTCTGCCCGAGATCGGGTTTCTCCGTGCCGTACGACTCCGGCAGGTCCACCGCCTGCGACGACAGCAGCTTGTCCGCGTTCTCCTTGACGATCTTCGCGTTCGGGTCGGTGGTGCCGAACTCGCCCTGCAGCCACGGCTTGCAGACCAGCGCCACCCACAGCCCGTTCGCGTTGCGGGTCGTGGCGTCCAGGTTCGCCGACGCCATCGGATCCGGCTTGCCGTCCGGCGGCGGGATGCATCTGCCGCCCTTGGTGTCGCTCTGCGGCAGCGCCGCGTTGAACGCCGCGCTCGTCGCCGACGACACCTTCGTACCGAGGGTGGTGAAGTCCGCGGGCCGCGCGACCAGCCAGATCAGCGCGACCATCGCGGCGACCATCCAGACGACGCCCTCGGTCACCTTGCTCGCGCGCCGCCGGACCAGCCCCCACCAGGCCAGCCACATCGCGCCGAGGATGACCACCCACGACCAGTAGCGGGCGTTGAACGTCTTGCCCATGCCGCTGATCACGCCGTCGACGGTGCTCTTCAGCCAGCCGAGCAGCGACTCCGACGCCGCCGCCTGGTAGATGCTGATCGTCGTCCGGTCGACCGCCCGGACCAGCGTGAACGTCGTGTTGGCGATCGCGTTGCCCATCATCGCCATCGCGTCCGAGCAGCCCATGTCGACCGCGTACCAGGTCTGCCCGGCCGTGCCGTACCGGTCGTAGTAGGTGAGCTGGTCGCCCGGCGTCTTCTGCAGCTTCGCGTCGGGGTAGCCGGGCGGCTTGATCATCCCGTCCGTCCCGGACCCGTACGCCTCCGGCGCCGGGTTGTCGGCCGGACGGCACGAGTCGTTGGGACTCGGCAGCGGGATCGACGCCGAGGCCGGGGACACCGGGCTGATCATGAACAGCGCCAGCACGAGCAGCAGCACCGCGGAGCGGCGGCTGCGCGGGCGGTGCCGGCGGCGCCGGCTTCGGCGCAGGTCGAGGCGTTCGCCGGGCGAGCGCTGCAGGCGCTCCGTCCGGATGCGGGGACCCCTCATCGGCTGACCTCCTCGACCTCGGCCCCCGCTGCGGTGAGTTCGGAACGCCCGGGATGGGACCGGGTCGGGTTGGTGTCCAGCCAGCGCCGCAGCTCCTCGGAGATGAGGTCGACGCCGATCCGGCCGGCCCGCCCGTCGAGGTCGCGGAAGACGCACTCGCCGTTGCCGAGGTTGCGCAGCACGGCCTTGTGCTCGTCGGACGCCTCGACCCCGAGCAGCGACATCACGTTGCCCACCTCGACCCGTTCGGTTGAGCGGAAGGAGAACACCGACGACAGGCAGTTGGTCACCTGCTCGTTCAGCAGGTCCCCCGCGTTCTGGGAGACGAGGATCAGCGCGGTGTTGCGGGACCGCCCCATCCTCGACACCTCGGGCACCAGCTTGGCGCCCTCGGGCGTCGACGTGATCGCCCACGCCTCGTCCAGGAAGATCGCCTTCGGCAGCCGCCGGTCGATGCCGTGCATCAGCCGCCGCGCGAACTGCGACACCAGGTACATCAGCGCGACGGAGAGGCGCTGCTCGTAGGAGTAGTCCTCGCGGGAGATCGTGACGTCGGGGAGGGTGAGGCCGCCGAGGGTGAACACGGTCGTCCAGCCGGCGGTGTCGATGCGCTCGCCGCCGGACGGGTCGAAGCACAGCCGGGCGAGGTGCATCTCCGACATGGACCGCAGCACCGCGCCGAGGTTCTTGGACGCGGGGTCGGCGGCCTGCTCCAGGTGGTCGACGACGCGGCCGAGGGACGGCTGGCCGGCGTTGGCGACGGCGCCGACCGCCTGGATCATCGCGGACTCACGCTCCTCCGACATGCGCGGCAGCAGCAGCCGGAGCGTCTCGGTCGCCATGGTCTTCTTGGTGGCGAGGTCGTCGCCGAACGAGAACGGGTCGAGCAGGCCGGGCGCCGCGGACCCGAGGGGCAGGATCCGCGCCTTGCGGCCGCGCGCCTTGAGCAGTTCGACCAGCGACTCGGCGTCGCCCTTCGGGTCGATGGCCGCGATCGTGACGCCGCGCAGCGCCATCTGGTAGATGAGCAGCAGCGCGAGGGTGGTCTTGCCGCCGCCGGGCTCGCCGGTGATCGCGACGGCGGTCGGGCGGTTGCGGGCCGCGGCGACGAGCGGGTCGAAGTGGACGATCGACCGGGCCCGGCCGAGGGTCTCGCCGATGTAGGGGCCGATCCAGCCCTCGTCGTTCTCGTCGGTGCGGTCGCCGAGGTCGACGGTCGCGACGGGCATCCCGCCCGCGATGGTGCGCAGCGGCTGCCGCTGCGCGTAGGCGTTCAGCCGGATCTGGTCGCCGGGCAGCGACTCCAGGAACAGCGAGAACTGGTCGCCGGTGGAGTTGACGACGTCGATGCCGATGTCGCGGTAGTGCTCGACGACCGCGTCGACCCGCTGGGCGAGGAGGTCCTCGGTGGCCGCGGACACGATCAGCCGGTGCCACCCGTACACGAACGGCAGCCGCTCCTTGGTGATGCCGTGCTCCAGCATCCGCGCGGCGTCGATCTGCTCGGCGAGCGCGATCGGCGCCTCCGCGCCCGCCTCCCGGATGTGCTGGTCCATGTCGCGGGCGTGCGCGAGCTTGCGCGACACGTCCTTGGAGGCCTTGGCGGGCGGGATCAGCTTCATCCGCGCGCTGATCTCGACGGGGAACGGGAGCGCGTCGGCGTAGTGGAACCACGGCTCGCCGTCGGGGAACGGCATCATGTCGGGGAAGCGGGCGAACGACAGGTACGCGACGTAGGACGCGGCCGTCGCGCCGCCGCCCGCGCCGGTGAAGTTCGGCTGCTCGATCCGCAGGTACGAGCGGCCGTTGTGGATGGCGCCCTCCACCAGCGACTCGATCTCGCCCTTGCCCCACGTCCGGCGCGGCACCGCCGACGGCGGCGGGTCGGCGAGCGATCCCGTCACCGCGTGCTGGAACAGCCACGCCACCTCGGTGGACGTCGCGTGCCGGGCGTACAGGGCGGACCCGCCGAGGGCCCGGCCGATCCGCTCGGCCTGGTCGGTCCAGCGCCCGATCTCCCGCTTGTCGATCGCGTCGTCGTTGACGCCGAGGACCTTCTCGCTGCGCTTGTAGAACCCGAGGAGCTGCGACACCACCCCGCCGGACAGGTGCGCGCCCATCCCCCGGGGGCCGAGCCGCACCCCGAGGTAGACCTCCTTCGTCCAGAAGTCCTTCGCCCACACGTGGGCGTAGGTCTCCTCCAGGTACTCCCGCCACCCGGGGCCGCCGTCGGACGTGTTGTCCAGCGCGAGCGCCCACTCCGCCGCCGGGTACGTGCGGTGCGCGATCCGCAGGTGCACCTCGGCGTCCTGCATCCGGATCCCGGCGAGCGCGATCGTGATGTTGGTGGCGAGCGCCTCCCGCTCCTCGCCGGTGGTGAACTCGTAGGACACCGTGGGCAGCCGGAAGTACGCCCAGGCCGCGTTGTCGGTGAGCAGTACGCGGTCGTCGAAGTACCGCACGGCCAGCCGGCTGGCCTTGCTCATGCCGTCCTCCCGACCCTGGTCCTGACCAATGATTCTCCCGATCGGCGTGCGGCTGCGAAGGGCTGGCGGGGAGAGTGTTCACAATCCGGGCGGACATCAACGACAGGCGCGCCCGCCACGCTGGCGCCCGTCCGGCCGGCTCGGTGCCCGCGAGGGGCGCTCATCGGGTGGCCTCCTGCTCCTGCTGAAGCTCCTGGTAACGCTCGGGCACGACGGTGAACCCGCCGGCGACCACACCGGCGAGGGCAAGATAGGCACGGCGCGTCGGCGCGCGCAACGACTTCAGCTCGTTGCGGGGCGCGCGGTCCATGCTGAGGTGATCGTCCCACGGGATGCGCACGAGGGCACGGCAACGCCCCCGGGCGACCGCCTCCGCCTGCTCGACGTCGTCCATGCTGCGGCGGCTCACCCCATTGATGACCGTGACGGCGCGGGACCGGAGCTCCTCGTACCCGTGCCCGTCCAGCCACTCGAACGTCATCGCCACCGCGCGCGGCGCGTCGGCGCTGGCCGGCGCGACCAGCACGATCTGGTCGGCGTACGGCAGGACCCGCGCGACGATCGCCGCCGCGGTGTCGAGCAGCGTCACCGAGTAGAACTTGTCGATCGTGCGGATCGCCAGCGCGTAGTCGCGGTCGTCGAGCGCCTGCAGCGGGTTCTTCCCGGCCGCGATGACGTCGAGGCCGGACTTGGCCTGCGAGGTGTAGCGGCGCATCGCGGTGAGGCTGCCGACCTGGTCGGCGCGCGTGATCAGCGAGGTCAGCGTCTCGTTGGTCTCGCTGCGCGTCCGCCGCGCGAGCGCGCCCGGCCCCGGGTTCACGTCGATCGCGACGACCGGTTCCCCGTTGTGCTGCGCGAACGTGTGCCCGAGCATCAGCGCGGTGACGGTCTGCCCCGCGCCGCCCGTGCACCCGAGCACCACGACGTGCCGCGTCCCGTGGAACGGCTGCTGGAGCCGCTGCTGGTACTCGGCGTCGACCTCGCCGTGGCCGCCGCCGACGGCCTGGATGAGGCGGCGCAGCCCGCCGGTCGTGACCTCGTGCTCCGGCCCCGGCGGCGTGATCGCGGGCCCGGACGCGGGCGGCGCCGGGGGCGGCGGCAGCGGCCTCGGCCTGACCGGCGACTGGGGCTGCGACCGCACCTCCCTCGGCGGCGCCTGCTCCTCCGCGGGCTGCGGAACGTGCGGCTGCGGCGGTTGCAGCTGCTGCGGCGGCGGCGGCTGGATCGGCACGCCCTGCGGCGGCAGTTCCGTGTACGCCTCCGGCGCCTTCCCCGGCTCGGGGACGGGCGGCCACTGCATGTTGTCGGTGGTCGCCGGGCGCAGCGGCTTCGACAGCCCCTTCGACCACGGCCGCGGCGCCTCCAGGCGCGGCGTCCCGGCGTCCCGCTCCTGCTTGGCGGGGCGCCACTCGTTCTCCTCCGGCGGCCCGCCCTGCGTACCGCCGAACGCGGCGGGCGCGGCGGGGCGGCCCTGCATCGGGATGTCCGGCCGCGTCGGCACGGGCGGCCGCACCACCGGCGGCTGCGCGGGCGCGCCCGGCCCGCCGCGCTGCGGGACCTGCCGGGGCAGATCCGGGCGCGTGGGCCCCTGCGCGGCGGGCGGCTGCTGCTGGACGGGCTGTTGCACCGGCTGCTGGGGCGCCGGCCGCTGCGGCGGCGGGGCGGGCGCTCTTCTTGGCGACGCGGCCTGCCATCCGGCGACCTTCTTGTCACCGGGCTCGCCGCCGAACAGCTCGGCGCCCTTGCGTCCCCGCCGACGGCCACGCATCGGCTCGACCACAGCGGCCGGGCGCTCGGCAGCGTCGTCGCGTCCCGCCGGGGTCGAAGAAGACTCGGAGGAGGCAACGGGCGCAGGACGCTCGACCGGCGAACCGGCTTCGTCCCCGCGCTCTGCCTCCTGCGCAGCGGCCGGACGCTCGGTATCGCCTGCGACCGGAGCCACCGGCTCCGGCGCGGCACCCGCTGCTTCCGCCTCTGAGGGCTTCGCGGCGGCGACGTCGGCCGGGCTCTCGGCGGGGGCGACAGGCGCGAGGCCATCGGTCGTGGCATCCGGCGTCTCGGGCTCGGCCTCGTGGCGGGTCTCCTGCGCGGCGGCGGGACGCTCGGCATCGCGCGCGGCCGGAGCCGTCGGCTCCGGCGCGGGCGGCGCGGGCGGCGCGGGCGGCGCGGGCTCGTCGGCGCCGGCGGTTTCGGCTTCGGCAGGGTTGGCAGGCGCCGGCGACTCCGTCGTAGGGGCCGCGTCGCCGCGTCCGG
>NZ_JBEYYT010000489.1:0-6395 GCF_040645715.1 Spirillospora sp. NPDC046719
CTGGCGGAGCGGGCGGCGGGACGCACCGCGACCCGCGCGCCGCGCTAGATGTTGGGGGCCCCCGCCGTGTGGGCGGCGCCCCGCTACGGGCTGGCGGGCGACGGCGTCCATCCGGTCGAGGAGCGGCGCGTCCCGGCCGCACGGCTGGCCGCCGCGCTCCTCGACCACGTGGCGCCCGCCCTGGAGGAGACCGGCGACCTCGACCGGACGCGTGCGCTGCTCGGCCGCGTCCTGCGCGCGGGGACGGGCGCGGAGCACCAGCGCCGGGCGGCGGCCGGCGGCATGCGCGCGGTGGTCGAGGCGCTCGCCCGCCGGACGTCCCCGCACCCCACCTCCGCAAACGGTGACGAACCGGACGTCGACGGCCGAATGGACGGGATAGGAGCGGGTACCGCAGGCCCATCGTCCGAGACGGCCCGGTGATCGGCCGGGACAGCACGAGGAGGGTCATGACGACCGTTGCGACGAGCCCGTCCGAGACCGGCGCGCGGCCGCCGCTGCCCGCGGCGCGCGGCGCGCTGTCGGGGGCGGTGCTGGCCGCGCTCTCCCGTCCGGAGCCCGCGGACCCGGCACCGATGCTGGACGCCGCCCGCGCCGCGATCCGGCGGGACGCCCCCGACCCGTTCGGCGAGGACCTGCACCTGGCCCTGTACGTCTGCTACGAGTTGCACTACCGCGGTTTCGGCGGGGTCGACGACGGCTGGGAATGGGCGCCCGCGCTGCTCGCCCTCCGCGGCGAGCTGGAGCGCCGCTTCCTGGAGGCACTCCGCGCGGAGACCGGCCCCGGCGACGACGTGGAGGGCGTCCTCGCCGAGGTGCTCGCCGAACCGGCCGACGCGTACGGCGTCTCCCACCACCTGCGGGACGAGGGGGAGCGGTGGCAGGTGCGCGAACACGCCGTGCACCGCTCCGCCTACCACCTCAAGGAGGCCGACCCCCACGCCTGGCTGATCCCCCGGCTGCGGGGCCGGGCCAAGGCCGCGCTGGTCGCGGTGGAGTTCGACGAGTTCGGCGGCGGCCGCGGCGAGGACATGCACTCCCGGCTGTTCGCCGACCTCATGGAGGACCTCGGCCTCGACCCGTCCTACGGCCGCTACCTGGACCTGGTCCCGGCGCGGATGCTCGCGATCGTCAACATGATGTCGCTGTTCGGCCTGCACCGCTCGCTGCGCGGTGCGATGGCCGGGCACTTCGCCGCCGCCGAGATCACCACGGCGCCCGCCGCGCGCCGGATGGCCGCCGCGCTGGAGCGCCTCGGCGCGGGCCCGCGCTGCGTGCGCTTCCACACCGAGCACATCGAGGCCGACGCCGTGCACGAGCAGGTGCTCCGGCACGACGTCCTCGGCGACCTGCTGGCGGAGGAGCCCGGCCTCGCCGGGGACGTGGTGTTCGGCGTCCGCGCCACCGAGTTCCTGGAGGGCCGGTTCGGCGAGCATCTGCTGGCGTCGTGGCGGGCGGGCCGCACCTCGCTCCTGCAAGCGCTCCCGGCCGGGTCCTTCTAGACCGGCTCCCTTCGCTCCTCAACGGCTCCGTCCGGCCCGAACCGCCGGACGGAGCCGGACGGGCTAGCTCGACGCGGTGGGCTTGCGGCGGGGCTTGCGGCGGTGGCTGGTGTCGCAGAACGGGTAGCGGCGGCTCCGCCGGCACGCGCACAGCGCGACCATGAACCGGTCGGACGACACGGTCGTGCCGTCCGGCAGCTCGATCTCGACGGGGCCCTCCACCAGCACGGGCCCGTCCGGGTCCAGCCGGACCCGGCGGGGGGCGGGGCGGTCAGTTCCGGTCGGCACGGACCACCACCAGTTCCTCGGAGCGGCCGCCGGGCCGGGCGAGCCCCGCGGCCTCCAGTTCGGCGGCCCGCGCCCGCAGCACCGGGCCGTACGGCTGGGTGCGCCGTGCGGCGACCGACGCCGTCATCCCCTGGGCCCGCAGCGCGTCCAGCGTCGCCTGGACACCGGAGACGGCCGACTGGACTATCAGCAGCGTGCCGCCGCGGCGGAGCTGGCGGGGCGCCCGCTCGCAGATCCGGTCGAGCAGCGCCCGGCCGTCCGGGCCCCCGTTCCACCAGCGGGCCGCGCGTCCCGGCGCGGCGGCCCCGCTCGGCACGTACGGCGGGTTCGTCACGATCATGTCGAACGCCTGGCCGGCCACCGGTCCGAACAGGTCGCCCTGCAGCACCCTGATCGGCAGCCGGTTCAACCGGGCGTTGGCCCGGGCGGCCAGCACGGCCCGTGTGGACACGTCCACCGCCGTCACCCGGCCCGCCCCTGCCCGGGCGGCGGCGAGCGCGAGCGCACCGGTCCCGGTGCACACGTCCAGTACGCGGGCCCCCTTCAACAGCGGAGCCTTCCGTAGAACCTCGACCAGTAGGAAGGTATCGCCTTGGGGAGCGTAGACCCCCGGCGGCCTCATGAGCCTCATCCCTCCCGGCTACCCCCCACCGGGTCGCCAAACATGGGGGGCTGCGGGAGCGGGTGAGGCGTCTGTTACGACCGGGGCGTGTCGCGCAGGCGCTCGACGGGGTGCGGGCCGTCGGTGACGACGCGGTACTCGTCGCCGAACTTGTCGCGGTGCTCGTCGATGACGCGCTCCTGCGGCGGGCGCTCGGCGTTGATCTTGTCCTGCATCCGCTCGAACCGCTCGTGCATGTCCTGGACGTAGCCGGTGCCGAGAGTGGTGCAGTCGATCTGCGTCCCGAGCAGGTGCCGGACGAGCTGCTTGTTGGGTTCGAAGGTGACCGGTTCGGGCAGCGCGGGCGCCAGGACGCTCTCGGGGTCGCGGCCGTCGTGGCGGCGCATCAGGTCGCAGGCGATCCGCAGGTGCTCCAGCTCCATGTTCAGGTGCAGCTCCCATATGCCCTTGACGCGCGGGTCGGTCTCGGTCTGCATGAACGAGTGGTACAGGTAGCACTCGTTGTACTCGTGGTTGACCAGCCGCTCCCACCAGGACTCGCCCGGGTCGACCAGCGACTCGTAGTGGGTGACGTGCTCCTCCTCCACCAGCCCGATCTCCTGGTAGAGCTGGCGGGCGATCGGCTCCATGTACATGGGGCCGACGTTCATGTAGAAGTTCATCGTCTGCTGCTCGGCCGACATGATCGTCAGGGCGTGCAGCTTGGACAGCGGCGCGGCGGCGGCCCTGTCGTAGGGCTCGCGGACGTTGTCCATCGGGTCGCGGTGCTGCAGGTATCCCGGCCGTCCCGGCATGACCTCGGTGAGCCGGTCGACGATCTTCTCGGCCTTGCGGTGCTCGATGATCTCGTACAGGTTGGCGTACCGGTACAGGTGGTCGAAGTCCTCCAGCAGGCCGAACTCGTACGCCTGCTTGAGGTAGGGGTCGGGCTCCATCCGGGCGACCCAGCCGGTCAGGTCGACCGCGACCTGCTCGTAGCTGATGGTGGTCTCCAGGATCGACGCCTGGCCGGGCAGCAGCCAGTTGACGACCTTCTGCTGCTGCGCCTCGATGTAGCGGACGCGGGCGAGCTGCTGCTTGACGTCCAGGTCGGGGCAGACGCGGGCGAAGTGGTGGCTGAACATGATCGCCTCCACCTCGATGCCGTTCATCGTGATGATGCGGCACTTGGTGTAGGGATCGGACTCGTCGGGGTCGATGGGGGCGACGTCCAGCTGCGCCCAGTTGCGCACCTGGTCCTCCAGCGGGATACCGCGGTGTTCGAGCGGGTTGAAGGCCACCGAGGTCCACCCTTCGTGTGAGAGCCGATCAGGACGATGCTCTCGGCGCCTACCCGGGCGGGGCCGTTCTGCACGCGCGCCGCGATCCGATTGCACGATCTTTGCCAGCGGGCCGGCGGCGCGGTCCGGCCCCGCCGCGCTTAACCCCGCCGACCCCGGGTACGGACGCCGCGTCGCTCACCGCGGGCCTCCGACCTGCGGCGCACGTCCAGACGCACATCCACATGAGGGACGAGTCCATGCAGACCACACCGACCGACGCGCAGGCCACCGAGGACGTCATCGACCTGCTGCGCGCCCAGCACGCCCGGATCCGCGACCTGTTCGACGAGGTGCTGCACTCCGACGGGCAGGAGCGCAAGGAGTCCTTCCGGCAACTGGTGCGGCTGCTCGCGATCCACGAGACCGCCGAGGAGGAGATCATCCACCCGGTCGCGCGCCGGCTGCCGGGCGGCGGCGGCATCGTCGACGACCGGCTGGCCGAGGAGCGCGAGGCCAAGGAGCTGCTGTCGGAGCTGGACGGCATGGACGTCGAGGACCCGCGGTTCCTCAAGTCCGTCGACAGGCTCCGCATGGACGTGCTCACCCACGCCCGCGCCGAGGAGCGCTACGAGTTCGACCGGATCCGCGACCAGTTCAGCCCCACCCAGCTCAGGGGCTTCGCCGCCGCCGTCCGCGCGGCCCAGGCCACCGCGCCGACCCGCCCGCACCCCGGCGTGGAGTCGGCGACCAAGAACATGCTGGCCGGCCCCATGGCCGCGGTCGTCGACCGCGTCCGCGACATGATCCGCGACGCCCGCGACAACGGCTGA
Organism: Spirillospora sp. NPDC046719; assembly: GCF_040645715.1. Taxonomy (NCBI): domain Bacteria; kingdom Bacillati; phylum Actinomycetota; class Actinomycetes; order Streptosporangiales; family Thermomonosporaceae; genus Spirillospora; species Spirillospora sp. NPDC046719. Next base: position 4,505 of record NZ_JBEYYT010000489.1, read on the forward strand.
CCGCGCGCGAGCCGTCCGCCGGCAGAGGAGGACCGATGCCTGACGTGTTCGAGGTGCTGGGCCGCGACCACACCGAGGTCAAGCGGATGCTGGACGACCTGGAGGCCGGGCCCACCGCGGCGACCGGTGCGACCGAGGCCGCGCTGGCGCGGCGCCGCACCCTGGTGCAGAAGCTCATCACCGCGGAGTCCATGCACGAGGCGGTCGAGGAGGAGTACTTCTGGCCCGCCGTCCGCGACCACGTCCCGGAGGGGGACGCGCTCGCCGACCACGCGATCGCGCAGGAGCAGGCCGCCAAACAGGAACTCGACGACCTCATCGCCGCGCATCCGCTGCAGGACCGCTTCGAGGGGCTGCTGTCGGACTTCATCGCCGGTGCCCGCGAGCACATCGCGTTCGAGGAGGAGCGGGTGTGGCCGCGCCTGCGCGGGGTCATCACCGCCGAGCAGGCGAACGAGCTCGGCGGCAGGCTCCAGTCGGCCAAGAGGTTCGCGCCGACGCGCCCGCACTCCAACACCCCTCCCAAGCCGGGCCTTCTGAAGGCGACCGGCCCGGTGGTCGGCGTCGCCGACCGGATGCTCGACCGGATGACCGGCCGCGACCGGGGCTGACCCGCGACCGGGGCTGACCCGGCGCCGGGGCCGCGATGGCGCCGGCGGCGGAGACGGTGAGCGACGCCCCGGATCCCATCGCTCACCGCTCTCGTCGCGGATCAGGCGTCCGGTGGCGTTCGCGCGCCGGTCGCCCGCGATCGGAGAAGGTCCGCCACGTCGGCGAGGCCCGTCTCTATCCGGCCGTACACGCGGGGGTTGAGCAGCGTGACGCCGTCGAAGTCCCCCGAGGACGCGAAGACCGCCACCGGTACGGTCAGCGCCTGGAAGAAGGCGAAGAGCGGCCGCATGGCGTGCTCCAGGACGAGCGCGTGGTGGTCGCCTCCACCGGTCGCCGCCAGCAGGACCGGCTTGTTGGCGAGCGCGTACTGGTCGACGAGATCGAAGAAGTGCTTGAACATGCCGGGATAGGAGCCCCGGTACACCGGCGCCGCCGCGATCAGGAGGTCGGCCCGTTCGGCGAGCCCGAGCGCGGCCTCCACCTCCGGCGTGACGTCGTCGCGCTCGATCGCCCCGGTGAAGCCCGGCCCCAGGCGGTACACGTCGACCTGGGACGTCTCGATGGGGAGCATCCCCTTCAGCGTGTCGAGGACGGCGGCGACGAGGCCCATGGTCTTCGACCGCTCGTTCGGGCTGCCGTTGACGACCACGACTCGCAGCGCCGCGCCCGCGGCGTGCGCGGCGCCCGCGGCGTGCGCGGCGTGCGCGTCCGGGCCCGTGCCGAGCAGGGCGGTCATGCGGCCTCACCCTTCCCACCGCGCTCCGGCCGGCCCGAGGGGCCGGCGGCCTTCCTCTCGCGGGCGGCGACCTCGCGGCGCACGACGGGTGCCACCTCCGCGCCGAGCCGCTCGATCGCTTCGAGGTGCTCCTTCTGCGGCATCCCGCCGAAGCCCATCTGGATGACGGCCCGGTTCAGGCCGTACAGCTCGTGGTAGGCGAGCAGCTTGTCGACGACCTCCTGCGGGCTGCCGACCAGCAGCCCGGCGCCGGGCGCCGCCTGCGCGTCGAACGCGGCCCGGGGGAGCAGGAGTCCCCGGCCCCGCTGGTGGTTGTTCTCCATCATGCCCTTCGCGAAGTACGGGTACATCGCGTCCCTCGCCTGCCGGCTGGTGCGCCCCACGTAGCCGTGGACGTTGATGCTGATCGGAAGCGCGCGGGCGTCGTGCCCCGCCTCCTCGGCGGCCGCGCGGTAGAGCTCGACCGTCCGCTCGTGGTGGGTCAGCGGGCCCAGCAGCAGGGCCAGCGCCATCGGCAGGCCGAACCTGCCGGTGCTGATCGCG
>NZ_JBEYYT010000490.1:0-6372 GCF_040645715.1 Spirillospora sp. NPDC046719
GCCGGCGGCGCGCGCGACGGCTGGAGCGCTCCATGCGCCGTGCGCTCGCCTCCAGCAGGACGAAGGCCGCCGTGTTCAACCGGATCCTGACCCGGCTGCCGGTCCGCAGGGGCCTGGCGGTGTTCGAGAGCCATCTCGGGCTGCACTACTCCGACAACCCGAAGTACATCTACCGGGAGCTGCGCCGCTCGGGCCGCCCGGTCGAGGCCGTGTGGTCGTACGCGAGGTCCGCGAAGGGCTTCCCGCCCGACGCGCGGCTGGTGCGGCGGGACTCCTGGCGCTACCACCTCGCGCTCGCCCGGGCGGAGTTCTGGATCGACAACCAGGGGTATCCGGACCGCCTGCGCAAGCGCCCCGAGACCACCTACATCCAGACCTGGCACGGGTCGGCGTACAAGCTGATGGGGCTCGACCAGCCGCGGATGAAGAGCGGGCCCGCGTCCGACCGCGCCCGACTCGCGCGGAGCGTGGACCGCTTCGACTGCTTCCTCGTCCGCTCCCGCCACGACGTGGACACCCTGGTCAAGGGGCTCGGCGTCCGGGCGGAACCGCTGCCGGCCGGGTACCCGCGCAACGACCCGCTCGTCAACGGCCTCGACGGGGACGCCGAGCTGGCCGCCGAGGTCGCCGCGCTGCGCCGCTCGCTCGGCCTGGACGACGGGCGCCGCGCCGTGCTCTACGCGCCGACCTTCAGGCCGGGACCGACGGGGAAGCCGGCCGGGCCGATGGAGCCGCCCGTGGACCCGGTGCGGTTCGCCCGCGAGCTCGGGGACGAGATCGTGCTGCTCGTCCGCCCGCACTACCTGTGCCGGGCGAACCTGCCGCCGTCGGCGTCGAGCGCCATGCGGGACGTCGGGGGAGTGGCGGACGCGACGCTGCTGCTCCTGCTCGCCGACGCGCTGGTCACCGACCACTCCTCGATCATGTTCGACTACGCGCTGCTGGACCGGCCGATCGTGCTGCACCTGCCGGAGGACGGCGAGCACGCCACCGGCTACTTCGACCTGGAGGAGCACGCGCCCGGCCCGGTCACCCGGACCGAGGACGAGCTGATCGCCGCACTCGCGGACCTGGACGCCGCCGGGTCCGCGCACGCGGCGGCGCGCCGCGCGTTCGCCGAGCGGTTCGGCGAGCACGACCGCGGGACCGCCGCGCGCACCGTCGTGGACCGTTACTTCGGAGAGAGGAGCGCCCATGGTTCCCACCGGAACCGCTGAGCACGCACCACGCGACGTCTTCATCGTCTGCAACAACGTCGACGAGATGGGGGGCTTGCAGCGCTGGGCGCACCACATGGCGCGGATGCTGGCCGAGCGCGGCGACCGCGTCACCCTCGTCGGGATCGTCCGGGGGCCGGACGGGCACCACCACGACCACGACGGCCTCTACAGGGTGGAGGTCCTGCACGACACGTGGCGCCCGCCGGTGCTGGAGTGGCGGCCGGACCGGCTGCGGGACCGGGTGAACGCGGCGGCGCGCGGGCGGGACGTGTGGCGGTCCACCGTGCAGCGGCGCGGCGCCGCCCGCCTGACGCGGATGTTCGCCGCGGCCCGTCCGGGCGCCGTCGTGATCGTGCCGCAGGTCTGGGCGATGGAGTGGGTCCGGCGGGCCGGCACCTCGGGGCTGCGGGTGATCGGGATGAGCCACGAGTCGTACAAGGCGAGCCGCAAGTCGACCCGGTACCAGCGGGTGAAGCGGCACTTCGCGCACGTCGACCGGTTCCTCACGCTGACCCCGGAGGACGCGGACGCGTGGGCGAGGGACGGCATGACGAACGCCGACCACATCCCGAACGCCCTGCACGTCACCCCGACCGTCTACCCGACGCTCAACCTGCCGGCGGTCGCCTGCGTGGGGCGGCTGTCCTACGAGAAGGGCGTCGACCTGCTGCTGGAGGCGTGGGAGCGGGTGAATCCGCGCCATCCGGAGTGGCGGCTGCACATCTATGGCACCGGCCCGGACGGGGACGCGCTGCGCGAGCAGGCGGCCGCCGCCGGGCTGGCCGGGTCGGTCGAGTTCCGGGGCGTCGTCGCCGACGTCGAGGAGGCGATGGTCGAGGCGTCGGTGTTCGCGCTGCCGTCGCGCGCCGAGGGGGTGCCGATGTCGGTGATGGAGGCGATGGCGTACGGGCTGCCGACCGTGGCGTTCGACTGCGCGCCGGGCGTCCGGATGCTGCTCGGCGAGCGGGGCGGGGAGACGGGCGGGCTGCTCGTGCGGCCGGGGGACACGGCCGCGTTCGCCGAGGCGCTGGAGCGGCTGATCGAGGACCCGGAGCTGTGCTGCGAGCTCGGCGCGGAGGCCCGCGCGTCGGTGCAGCGCTTCCGTCCCGAGACGGTGCTGGCCCGCTGGGACCGGCTGTTCGACCTGCTGCACCGCGACCTGCCGGCGCCACGGGAGCGCGCCGCGGAGGAGCGCTCCGCGGTGCCGGCGCCGGGGCTCGGTCGGCCCGCCGTGCAGGCGGGCGAGGTGGAACCGGCCCTGGAGGCCGATTCTTTCTAACAACTGTTTGGTAGAGTTCCGGGCGTGAACCAGAACGAGTCCCCTGCGGACCGGGCGTTCCGCGCCGAGGTCCGCGGCTGGCTGGAGGCCAACCTGTCGGGCGAGTTCGCGCACGCGCGCGGCCTCGGCGGGCCCGGCCGCGAGCACGAGGCGTTCGAGGAGCGGCTGGCCTGGGAGCGCCACATGGCCGCCGCGGGCTGGACGTGCGTGGGCTGGCCCGAGGAGCACGGCGGCCGCGGCGCGACCGTCCGGCAGCAAGTGATCTTCAACGAGGAGTACGCGCTCGCCGACGCCCCGGCCCGCGTCGGGCACATCGGCGAGAACCTGCTCGGCCCCACGATCATCGCGTTCGGCACCGACGAGCAGAAGGCCCGGTTCCTGCCCCCGATCGTCGCCGTCGAGGAGCTGTGGTGCCAGGGCTACTCCGAGCCCAACGCCGGCTCCGACCTCGCCAACGTGCAGACCCGCGCCGCCCTCGACGGCGACCACTGGACGGTCGACGGGCAGAAGGTCTGGACGTCCAACGCCCTCGAATCGGACTGGTGCTTCGTCGTCTGCCGCACCGAGCCCGGCTCGTCCCGCCACCACGGCCTGTCCTACCTGCTCGTCCCGATGAGGCAGGACGGCGTCGACATCCGGCCGATCGTCCAGCTCACCGGCACCTCGGAGTTCAACGAGGTCTTCTTCGACGGCGCCCGCACCGACGCCGGCAACATCGTCGGCGCGCCCGGCGAGGGCTGGAAGATCGCGATGGCCACGCTCGGCTTCGAGCGCGGCGTCGCCACCCTCGGCCAGCAGGTCGGATTCCGCCGCGAGTTCGAGGGCGTCCTCGACCTCGCCCGCCGCACCGGCGCCATCGACGACCCGCTCCTGCGCGACCGGCTCACCCGCGCCTACATGGGCCTGGAGGTCATGCGGCTGAACGCCGTCCGCACGATGGCGGGCGTCGCGTCCGGCGCCCCGGGGCCCGAGTCGTCGATCTCCAAGCTCGTCTGGGGCACCTGGCACCGCGAACTCGGCGAGCTCGCCATGGACGTCCTCGGCGCCGCCGGAATGGTCGCCGACGGCGAACCGTACGACCTCAACGACTGGCAGCGGCTGTTCCTGTTCTCCCGCTCCGACACGATCTACGCCGGGTCGAACGAGATCCAGCGCAACATCATCGCCGAGCGCGTGCTCGGTCTCCCCAGAGAGGCTCGCGGATGACGCCGCCCCCCTACGTCCCCGGGCACGGCCTGCTGAAGGACCGCGCCGTCGTGATCACCGCCGCGGCCGGCGCCGGGATCGGCGGCGCCACCGCCCGCCGCTGCCTGGAGGAGGGCGCCCGCGTCCTGATCTCCGACGCGCACGAGCGGCGGCTCGCCGCGTCCGCGCAGGAGCTGGAGAAGGAGTTCGGCGCCGACCGCGTCGCCGCCCTGCCCTGCGACGTCACCGACGAGGAGCAGGTCCGGGCCCTCTACGCGCTGGGCGTCGAGCGGTTCGGCCGGATCGACGCCGCGGTCAACAACGCCGGCCTCGGCGGCACCGCCGAGCTGGTCGACATGACCGACGACCAGTGGGGCCGCGTCCTCGACATCACCCTGAACGGGACGATGCGCTGCACCCGCGCCGCGCTGCGCATCATGCGCGACCAGGGCGCCGGCGTCATCGTCAACAACGCGTCGGTGATCGGCTGGCGCGCGCAGAAGGGCCAGTCCCACTACGCCGCCGCCAAGGCCGGCGTGATGGCCCTCACCCGCTGCTCCGCGCTGGAGGCCGCCGAGTTCGGCGTGCGGATCAACGCCGTCTCCCCGTCCCTCGCCATGCACCCCCACCTGGTCAAGGTGACGTCGGAGGACCTGCTGGACGAGCTGACGCGGCGCGAGGCGTTCGGCCGCTACGCCGAGCCCTGGGAGGTGGCCAACGTTATCGTCTTCCTGGCCAGCGACTACTCCTCGTACATGACCGGGGAGGTCGTCTCGGTCTCTTCACAACATCCGTAGGGTCTCCTCTCAGCACGCTTAGGAACCGACCATGAGTCCACGACGGCGCGACGCCGAGGGCACCGCCGCCGCGCGCGCGGAACGGCGGGCCGAGCTGCTCGCCACCGCCGCCGAGGTGTTCGCCTCGCAGGGGTACTCCGCCACCACCGTCCGGAAGGTGGCCGACGCCGCGGGCATCCTCGGCGGCAGCCTCTACTACCACTTCGACTCCAAGGAGGCGATGGCCGACGAGATCCTGTCGACCTTCCTGGACGAGATGTGGGCGGCCTACGAGCGCGTCCTCGCCGCCGGCCTCAGCGCCCGCGACACCATGGAGGGCGTCATCGTCGAGTCGTTCCGCTCGATCGACCGGCACCGGCCCGCCGTCGTCCTCTACCAGAACGAGTCCAAGCACCTCGCGACCAGCGAACGCTTCCACTACCTGCTCGAGTCGCAGCGCCGCTTCGAGACGATGTGGATGTCCCTGCTGGACCGGGGCGTCGAGGAGGGCGCCTTCCGCGCCGACCTCGACCGGACGCTGATCTACCGCTTCATCCGCGACACCGTCTGGGTCGCGGCCAACTGGTACCAGCACGGCGGGCGGCTGTCCGCCGACGACATCGCCAAGCAGTACCTCGCCATGGTCCTCGAAGGCATCCAGGCGAGCTAGCCCCGAAGGAGACACCCCCCATGGCCGAGGCCTACATCGTCGAAGCGGTCCGCGCCCCCGTCGGCCGCAAGAAGGGCGGGCTCGCCGGCGTCCACCCCGCCGACCTCGGCGCCCACGTGCTGAAGGCGCTGATGGACCGCGCGAAGGTCGACCCCGCCGCCGTCGAGGACGTGGTGTTCGGCAACGTCGACAGCGTCGGCCCGCAGGCCGGCGACATCGCCCGCACCTGCTGGCTCGCCGCCGGGTTGCCCGAGGAGGTCCCCGGCGTCACCGTCGACCGGCAGTGCGGCTCCTCCCAGCAGGCCGTGCACTTCGCCGCGCAGGCCGTCCTGGCCGGGACGTCCGACCTCGTCGTCGCGGGCGGCGTGCAGAACATGTCGCAGATCCCGATCTCGTTCGCGATGACCGCCGCCGAGCCCCTCGGCTTCACGCAGGGCCCGTTCGCCGGCTCCAAGGGCTGGACCGCGCGGTACGGCGACGCCGAGGTGTCGCAGTTCAACGGCGCCGAGATGATCGCCCGCGACTGGGACATCTCCCGCGAGGAGATGGAGGCGTTCGCCTACGAGTCCCACCAGCGCGCCATCCGCGCGACCGACGAGGGCCGCTTCGAACGGGAGATCGTCCCGCTGGAGGGCGTCACCGCCGACGAGGGCCCGCGCCGCGACACCACCCGGGAGAAGATGGCCGGGCTGAAGACCCTCGTCGAGGGCGGCCGGCTCACCGCCGCGCTCGCCTCCCAGATCTCCGACGGCTCCGCCGCGCTGCTCATCGCGTCCGAGCAGGCCGTCAAGGACCACGGCCTCACCCCGCGCGCCCGCATCCACCACATCTCGGCGCGCGGCGAGGACCCGATCCGGATGCTCTCCGCGCCGATCCCCGCCACCGCGCACGCGCTGAAGAAGACCGGCATGACGATCGGCGACTTCGACGCCGTCGAGATCAACGAGGCGTTCGCGCCGGTCGTGCTCGCCTGGCTGAAGGAGACCGGCGCCGACCCGGCGAAGGTCAACCCGAACGGCGGCGCCATCGCCCTCGGCCACCCGCTCGGCGCCACCGGCGCCCGGCTGATGACCACGCTGCTGCACGAGCTGGAGCGCACCGGCGGCCGCTACGGCCTGCAGACGATGTGCGAGGGCGGCGGCCAGGCCAACGTCACCATCCTCGAAAGGCTGTAGTTCCCAGGGGGCGACCCCCTGGAACCCCCGTCACGGTCGTGAGGCTGTTTCCCCGCTCCGCTGGCGC
>NZ_JBEYYT010000491.1:0-6359 GCF_040645715.1 Spirillospora sp. NPDC046719
GCAGCGCCGCCGCCGCGACACGCCCGGGCGCCCGCGGCGCGGGACGCGACCGCGCCGCGCCGGATCGGTTGCGAACGAAGATCGTCCAGTGCCAGCCTTGGACCGTCCGCGGAGGGCGTTTCCGCCTTGTCGGCAGGACCAATCCGCGGGCTGCTCCCTGGACTCCACGGAAAGGCGCAACGTGAAGTACCGCATGATCGTTCCCGCCCTGCTCGGCGCCGGAGTGGCCGCCGCCCTCGCGGGCGCCCCCGCCGCGTCCGCCGCGACGGCCCCGTCGGCGGCCCCGTCCGGTAAGGTCTCCGCCGCCGCGACGCACCACAAGTCCGCGTCCTGCGCGTCGCCGAAGGGCAACAAGATCAACATCTCGTGGGGCGACGGCAACGTCTCCACGACCGTCTACTACAACAACCACTGCTCCCAGAAGCGCGCCATCTGGCTGGACTTCCGGCGTTCGAACGGCACCTACTTCAGTAAGTGCTTCGTCGCCCCGGCCAAGACCAAGAGCCACAAGAAGATCGACAACAGCATGCCGTACAAGGTCAGCATCCTGTCCAAGGGCTCCTGCTGACCCGCCCCTCCGACCACGACCGGAACTCGTCAACGAGGAGGATCTTCCATGTCCGTGCGTTCGGGTAGGACCGGCCTGCGCACCCGCGCCGCCGTCATCGCCGCCGCCGCCGTCGCGACCGCCGGGCTCGGCGCGAGCGTCGGCGCCGCCCCCGCCTCGGCGGACGTGCACCGCGGCGTCGCCGGCTGCTTCGCCTGGTCTTGGGGCGACGGCAACACCTCGGTCACGGTGTACTGGCACAACCGGTGCAAGACGGCCCACAAGCTGAAGATCAAGTACAGCCTGAGCTGGACGTACAAGACCTACAGCACGAACGTCAAGGCCGACGCCAAGGGCCACAAGAAGTTCCAGACCGCGTCCATCGTGTCCATCACGGACGCGGGCCGGGTCTGACGGCCGACCGATAGGGGAGGGGTGCGGCGGGGGGCGCCGCACCCCTCCTTCGCTCTGCTCTCACCGCGCCGTCATCGGGCGCCGTCGTCGAAGGCGGCCAGCATCTCCTCGCTCCAGGTGAGTCGGCCCGCCCGCAGGTCGTCCACGATCGAGCGCACCCAATCGGCCTCCGCGGCGGTGACCGCCCGCAGGTACTCGGTCTCCAGCATGGTGACGCGCGGCAGGCCCATCGCCTCCTCCTCGCCGAGGCCCGCGTCCAGCCCGGCGAGGTCCGCCTCCAGCGCCCGCAGCCGCTCCTCCAGCACCTCCAGCAGCTCCTCCGGTGGCAGCAGCATCGTGTTCGACACCGCCGCCGGGAACTCCGGGAACTCCCGCTTCGGCGCCGCGACCATCTCGCGGAGCCAGGTCCGCGCCGTCTCCCGCCCCGCCTCGGTCACCTCGTAGACGGTCCGCTCCGGGTACTGGCTGCCGCGCTCGGTCTGCCGGACCGCGATCAGCCCGGCCGCGTTGAGCCGGTCGATCGTCCGGTACAGGCTCGCGCGCTGCTCGACGTTGACGACCTGCTCCTTGCCCCACTCCTTGATCAGCCGCTGGATCCCGTAGGGGTGCAGCGGCCGGTTGTGCAGCAGGGCCAGCACGGTCAGGGCCAGCGGCGAACGGCGGACGGGTGCGCTCATGCGCCGATACTAGCCGCGCCAGCACTAGTTGACATGCAACTAGTTTCAGTGTGACTATCAAGCCATGACGACGACCCGAGGAGACGGCATGAACCCGGTACGGACGGCCCTGGTGATCGGCGGCGGCATCGCGGGCCCGGTGACGGCCCTGGCCCTGCGCAAGGCGGGCATCGACGCGACCGTGTACGAGGCGCACCCGGCCGAGAAGGACGGCGGCGCGGCGCTGACCGTCGCGCCGAACGGGCTCAACGCGCTGGAGCTGATCGGCGCCGCCGACGCGGTCCGCGCCGCGGGCCGCCCGGTGCCCGGCATGGCGATGGGCGACGGCAAGGGCAACCGGTTCGCCGAGTTCGGCGGGCTGCCCGGCCTGCCCGCGAGCCACGTCCTGGCCAGGGCCGACCTGAACCGCGCCCTGCACGACCACGCCGCCGCGCACGGCGTCCCGATCGAGTACGGGAAGCGGCTCACCGGCGCGGAGGAGACCGCCGGCGGCGTCACCGCGCGGTTCGGCGACGGCACCACCGCCACCGCCGACGTCCTGGTCGGCGCGGACGGCATCCGCTCCACCGTGCGCGGCCTCATCGACCCCGCCGCCCCGGACCCCGAGTACACCGGCCTCATCGGCCTCGGCGGGTTCGCGTCCGGCAGCGGCGTGACCCCCGACCCCGACCTCATGTACTTCGCGTTCGGCGCCCGCGCGTTCCTCGGCTACTGGTCGATGCCGGACGGCCGGGTCGCGTGGTTCAGCAACGTCCCCGAACCCGACGCCGCCGCCGCGTACGCGTCGCGGAACACGCCGCCCGGCGAGTGGCTGGAGCGGCTCCGCGACCTGCACGCCGACGACGACCCTGGCGCCGCGCTGCTCCGGCACAGCCGCGCCGAGGACCTGTTCGTCCTCGGCGGCATCGAGATCATGCCGCCCGTCCCGCACTGGCACCGCGGCCGCATGGTCCTCGTCGGCGACTCCGCGCACGCGCCGTCGCCCAGCTCCGGGCAGGGCGCGTCGCTGGCGATCGAGAGCGCCGTCGAACTCGCCCGCTGCCTGCGCGACCTGCCCGGCCCGTCCGCCGCGTTCACCGCCTACGAGGGCCTGCGGCGCCCGCGCGTCGAGGCGATCGCCGCCGCGGCCGCGCGGACGAACAAAGAGAAGTCGGCCGGCGGGCCCGCCGGGCCCGTCGACCCGGAGCGGATGTTCGGCTTCGTGCAGCGGTTCCGCATCGACTGGGACGCGCGCGTCACCGCCTAGCCGACCGCGTCACCGCCCCGCCGGCCGCGTCACCGCCCGGCGGGGCCCGTCATGCCCGGCAGGTCAGGGGACGGCCGCCGTTGTAGTCGACCATTTCCAGCAGGGCCGTCGCGGTGTCGATCTCGCCGCCCGGCTCCAGGCCGTCCAGCTCGGCGTACGCCCGGTGCAGGTTGCCGACGATGCGCTCGGAGTCGGTCAGCTCCGCGTACTCGCCGAGGCCGGCCTCCCGGGCGGCCTCCAGCGGGGACAGCCCGGCGGCCTTGCCCTCCGCCGCCGTCGCCTGGAGGAACCGCAGGTAGCCGAGGACGCGGCCGATCAGCTCCGGGCCCGCGACGGGGCCGTGGCCCGGGACGATCGTCGCCGCGTCCAGCGGCGCGACGACCTCCTCCAGCACCCTGATCGCGCCCGCCACCGAGCCCTGCATGACGAACGGGGTGCCGCCGTTGAACAGCAGGTCGCCGCAGAACAGCACGCGGCGCTCCGGGATCCACACGATCGAGTCGTTGGTGGTGTGCGCCGCGGTGCCGACGTGCCGCACCTCGCAGCGCAGGTCGCCGGCCCACAGCGTCACGCCGTCGGTGTAGGTGAGGAACGGCGGCTCGACCTCGACGCCGCCCCACTCCACCTTCGTCCAGAACGGCTCGTCGAACGGCCTGCCCCACGCGAGCGCGCTCTCGCGGGTCCGCTCGTGCCCGACGATGGTGGCGCCGGAGAACAGGTAGTTGCCGAACGTGTGGTCGCCGTGGTGGTGGGTGTTCACCAGCGTCCGGACGGGCCGGTCGGTGACGGTCCGGATCGCGTCCAGGTAGGCGCGGCTGCGGCGCTCGGTCGAGCACGCGTCGACGCTGATCACGCCCCGCTCGGCGGCCAGGAAGCCGGTGTTGTTGATCCACCACGTGCCGTCCGGCTGGAGGTAGGCGAACACGCCGTCCGACACCTCCTCGAGCCGGGGCTCGCCGGGGCCGTCGCGTCCGGGCGCGTCGCTCATCGGTGCCTCCAGATCCTCGGAGGTACCTTACGAGGCCCTCCTCGCGAGCCGCTACGCGTCCCGGTCGATGCGGATCGTCTCCACCCATCGGGGCGGGTCGGGCGCGCCGTCGCCGACCAGCGCGGCGATCAGCCGGCAGGACGGGGACTCCGCGGGCCACGGCGTGTAGCCGTCGGTGAGGACGATCACCACCTGCGGGCGGTCGCGCTGCGCGAGCGCCCGCGCGATCCCGACCCGCATGTCGGTGCCGCCGCCCCCGCCGAGCTCGACCTGCTCGGCCGACGTCACCCGCGACACCGCGTGCACGTCGGCGTCGCAGGCCAGCACGCTCACCCGGTCGCCGCGGACGCCGACCTCCCGCAGCACCCCGTTGACCTCCGCGAGCGCCGCCGCCAGCTCGTCGTCGCCCATCGACCCCGACGTGTCGATCACGATCGCGACGCGGGGGACCGGGCGGCGCAGGCTCGGCAGCACCGCGCCGCGCAGCGCCGGGGTGCGGCGCGACGGCCGCCGGTAGGTGTAGTCGACGGCGCCGCCCGCCCACGCGACGGCCTCCCGCACCGCGCCCGCCAGCACCCGCCGCCAGTCCACGACCGGTTCGAGCACCTGGTCGGCCCACCGCCGCCACCCGGCGGGCAGGTGCCCGCGCGCCCGCTGGTGCGCGCGCATCGCCTCCGCGGTCGCGCGCCGCAGCGCCTCCGCCTCGGTCGCGCGGACCGACGGCGCGCCCGCCGCGTCCAGCTCCCACGGCGCCGGCACGCCGTGCGCGCCCGACCCGCAGTCGTGGTGCGGCTGCGGCGGGACGCCCGCCAGGTATTCCTCGAACATCCGGCCCTCGGGCAGCCCGAAGTCGCCGGGGTGCACCCGCCCGGCGGGCAGCGGCAGCCCGTCGGCGAGCAGGTCGTCGTTGATCTCGCAGTCCTGCGCGATGTTGACCCGCCCGCGGTCGCGCTGGTCGGCGGCCGGGAGCCGGGACGCGCGGCCGTGGTGGTCGCGCAGCAGGTGCGCCGCCTCGTGGATCCACACGCCCGCCAGCTCCTCGACGGGCGTGGCGTCCACGAACGCGGGGGAGACGTAGCACCGCCAGTGCCGGTCGACGCCCATCGTCGGCACGCGGTCGCTCGGCACGACCGTCAGCGAGTACAGCGCGGACGCCAGGTAGGGGCGGTCGCCGGCGGCCTTGTAGCGGGCGGCGAGCAGCTTCGTCCGGTCCAGCACGGCGGTCACGCGCCGGGCAGGGCGCCGGACAGCTGCAGGATGTCGAGGAACGCGTCGATCCCCGGCGGCACCGGCCAGCGCACGTCGCGCAGCGCCGCCAGGTCGGACGCGGCGCGCGCCGCCACGTCCGGGACGCCCGCGTCGACCGCCTTCGCCAGCACCTCCCAGCCCGCCTCCCACCGCCTGCGGGTGCAGTCGCCCTGCACCGAGGAGACCACCGCGGTCAGGAACGCGAGCTGCCGGTCGCCGCGCTCGGGCAGCGCGAACGCCTTCGGGTCGGCCAGCACCCGGTCGGGGTCGGGCAGGTCCAGCTCCTCCAGGTAGGAGAGCAGCTCGATGCCCGCGCCGTCGCCGATCGCGCCGATCACCGCGGCGGCCACCGCGTCCTGCCCGGCGTCCGTCGCGTACCCGGTGGCCAGCAGCCGCAGCGCCATCTCCCAGCTGCGCGGCGACGGCCACGCCCCGCCGCGCGCCTCGGCGTCCTCCGGCAGGTGGTGCGCCAGGCCCGGACGCGCCGTGAGGAACCCCGAGACGGCGCCGCGCGCGCGGGCGATCGCGGCGGACACCTTCGCCCCGTCCACCACAGGGACGGTCAGCTCCGGCCACGTCCCCGCCATCCCGCGCGCCACCGTGCGCGGGTCGTGCGTCCAATGCAGGTGGACGAACCGGTTCGCCAGCGGCGGCGACAGGTGCCAGCCGTCCGCCGCGCTCGCCGGCGGGTTCGCCGCCGCGACGACCCGGACCGGCTCCGGCAGGCGCAGGCTGCCGACCCGCCGCTCCAGCACGACCCGCAGCAGCGCCGCCTGCACCGCCGGCGGCGCCGACGACAGCTCGTCGAAGAACACGACGCCGCGGCCCGCCGCCGCGAGCCGCACCGCCCAGTCCGGCGGCGCCATCGGCACGCCGGTCGCGGCCGGATCGTCCCCGATGATCGGCAGCCCGGCGAAGTCGGACGGCTCGTGCACGCTGGCGATGACCGTCTCCAGCGGCACCCCGAGGCCCTCCGCGAGCCGCTCCATGCCCGCGGACTTGCCGATGCCAGGCTCGCCCCACAGCAGCACCGGGATGTTCGCCGACACCGCCAGCGCGAGCGCCTCCAACTGCACACTGCGCGCCGGCTCGGCCCGCCACGCGCCGGCCCGCCGGTTCAGCTCGTCCGCCGCGTCGAGCGGCCCCGTCACGGTCTCCGTGGTCACAACAGGAACTCCAGATCGTCGCGTTTCGCCTGCTTGATCGCCGTCGCCAGCGTGCGCGGGCGGCCGGCCGCCC
>NZ_JBEYYT010000492.1:0-6335 GCF_040645715.1 Spirillospora sp. NPDC046719
ACCGCCCACGCGACGCGGCTGGACAGCCCCCCCGCGCGGCCCCACCACGGCGCTCCGCTGCACGCCGCGATCGACGCCGCCGCGTGGCGGCTCGTCGCGCCGTCGACGAGCGAGGCGGACCGCGCGTCCCTCGCCGCGCTGCTGCGCACCTGGGCGGACCAGCCGTTCGCCCGGCCCGGCGCCTGGCGGCGCGGCTACGCGACCGGGGCCGCCCTCGCCGGGCTGGACGCGACCGTCGCCGTCGGCGCGGTCCCGTCCGCGGGCGGGCCGATCGCCCCGGAGAGGGCGTACCGGTTCGTCCAGCGCGCCGAGGCCGCGGAGCCGGCGGGCGCGACGAAGACCGAGACCGTCACCGTCGCCCGCGACGACGCCGCCCGCCTCCGCCGCCTCCTCGACCTGTACGAGCGGAACGGGCCGCTCGCGCCGGACGAGGACGCCGTCGCCGCGTTCGTCCGGCGCACCGGCGTCCGCCGCGCCGTCGCCGCGCTCGTCCTGGACGGCCTGCCCCGGCGCGCCTACGAGGGCGGCGACCTCGTCACCCGGTTCGACGCCCACAGGAAGATGCTGCGCGGCAGGCCGTACTCGGCGACCAAGGAGGTCGCACAGGAGGCCGAGGACCTCTCCCAGCGCCTCGGCGTCGCCGGCCGGCAGCGCGTGGTCGCCGCCGGCATGCCCGACGACCCCGCCGAGCTGTGGGCGGACGGCGGCTTCGCGGCCGCCGCCGCGCGCATGGCGGAGGCGTGGTCGGGGCTGCTCGGCCGCCGCGCCGTCGTGGACGAGGACCTGGTCGCCGACCTGGAACGCGACCTCGGCCTCCCGGACACCTGGGCCGCCGCCCTCGCCGACCCGGCCGCGTCCCCCATCGCCGCCGCCGACCTGACCTGCGTCGTCGCCGACTACGAGCCGTACGGCATCGGCGTCCACACCCTTGCGTCCGACGGCACGGCGAACCGGCGGCGGATGGACCACGACCCGTACGTCCCGCTCGCGTCCGTGCTGGTGTGGGCGCTGACGGAACGTCCCGTCGGCGACCCGGCGGTCTCCGGCGCGCCCGGCCTCGCGGCACGGCTGAGGGCGCGGCTGGCCGCTCCCGGCCTGCTGCTCCCGCTCGGACTCTGCTCCCTCGGCGACGCCGAACGGCGCAGGGAGCTGTTCGGGCCGGACGTCCACCCCGTCCGCAGAGCGACCCGCGACGGCGTGTCCGACGGGCCGGACGGCGACGCGCTCGCCTTCGACGACGGCCTGCTGATCGTCGACGGCCGGCCGTCGCTCGCGCACGTGATCCTGCGCCCGTCGGCGCTCGCCGACCGGGCCGCCCGCGCGCGCCTCGAACGCCTCTGCGCCGACCACGGACTGGACCGCCTGCTCCGGAGCGTCGAGGGCACCGTGGTGCGCACCGAAGCGGTCGGCCGCATGGTGGCCCGCGCCGCCGCCACCCCCGTCCCGCCCGGAGGGTACGAGGCGAACCCGCTGCTCAGCGTCCCGGACCTGGTCGCCGAGGCCGCCGCGGAGACCGGCACGAGCGAGGACGCGGCCGTCCTCTACCTGCAGCTGCTCACCCTCGTCCGCCCGACCGACCGCAACGTCCGCCGGTGGAACGGCTGGACGGCCGCCCGGCACAAGGCGGCGCAGGCGGAGCTGGTGGACCGCGCCCTCGTCCAGCAGGACAAGCGTCCCCGCGCGGGCCGCACCGCGTTCGTCCCCGGCGAATGGACCGTGCTCAAGGCCCCCGAACTCCCCGTGGAGGCCGCGAAGCTCGCCGCCCACGGCGCCAGGGAGGTCCGCGGCAGGAGTGTCGGCGGCCCGTTCACGCGCCTGCTGCCCCCGCGCCCCCTCCACGAGATGTTCGAGGAAGCCTGGGCGTCCCGCCGCCGACCCTGACCGCCCGCCGGCCCTGACCGCAGGCCGCCCTTTGACCGCCCGCCGGTCCTCGCGCGCGGTCGGCCGCCGCTGCTACGCGTACGGGTCGCCGGCCTCCAGTGCCAGCCGCCGGATCTCCTCCAGGTCGGTCTCGGTGTAGTCGGCGGGCAGCTCGATGCCGAGGCCGAGGAACATCCGCCGCATCTCCTCCGGCGTGGGCCGCTCGCCGAGCCGCAGGTGCTTGACGGTGTCCAGCGGCAGCCGCTTGGCCTGCTGGAAGCTGACGTGCAGCTCCGACTCCCAGCACTGGTACGTCGGCGTGCCGCTGTTGATGACCAGCGCGGGGAACTCGGGGCCGCGCTGGGTGAAGACCAGGCAGCCGGTCGCCATCTCGTAGCGCAGCAGCGAGTACGCCGACGACAGCCGGATGTCGATGTCGAGCATCTCGTAGCGCTGCTGGTGCCAGCATCCGGCCAGGATCGTCGCGAACAGCTCGCGCCGGGTCTCCTCGACGGACCAGCTCTGCTCGGGCGCGTCCCGCGCGGTCGCCAGCCGCTGGTGCAGGCCGACGAACCGGCCGCACAGCTCCGGGTCCATCGGGTCGAGGATCTCCAGCCGGAACTCCAGCTTGCGCCGGAACGGCCGCGCGGCGGCCACGCACTCCGGGAGCGTCACCGCCCGCACGTAGGCGCCGGTCGCGCCGCGGAACCACCACACCCGGGTGTCGCGGCGCGCCTCGGCGAGCACCCGGTTGCACTCGGTGCCGCTGACGACCTGGACGTCCGGCTGCCGGCGCAGGCCGTCCGCCAGCGCGTCGACGGACCGCTGCACGGTCTCGCCACGAGTGTCGCTGCGCGCCCGGTCGCGCAGCAGCACGATGGACACGACCGCGAGCGTCGCCATCGTCGCGCTCTGCACCACGCTGGTGGACGCGATGCCGGTGACGTCCAGGCCGAGGATGACCACGGCCAGCACGAACGCGACGGCGACGTCGACGTAGCCCGTGAGCACCTTCCAGAAACGCCGCATCCGCCCGCCCCAGTCACGCTCCGCCACCCGGCCGCGACGATCCTAGCCATCCCGTCCGCCCGCCAGAACCCCCTGCCCGCACGGGGTTTCGGCCGTCACGGGCAGCGCGGCGGGGGAGCCCGGCCACCGCCCGCCGGAAGATCCGTCCGGCCCGACTTGCGGGAGTCCGTCATGGACCGAACCATATTCGGCTGAATAGGGGATCGGGGAGTACGGTGTCCGGAACGTCCGAGTGGTTGGAGGGTCGATGCCGCAGCTCGCCGAGAAGATCCCGCCGTCGGTCGCGGGCGCCGTGCTCCGCGCCGTGTTCGCGCTCCCCGGTCCGGTGCGGCGGCTGATCGCCGGGCGGCCGGTGGTGCGCGACGGGCAGCGGCTCGCGCTGGACGCGCAACTGCTCCTGCTGATGACGCGCCTGGAAGGCGCGAGCCTCACCGGGGCGACGGTGCCGGAAGCGCGGCAGGGCCTCGCCCGCGGGCAGCGGTACATCAACCGGCTGCCGGAGCGGCCCGTCCGGACGCGGGACCTGACCGCCGCGGACCGGATCCCCGCGCGGCTGTACGAGCCGAAGGGGCTGGCGGAAGGGTCGCCGCTGCTGGTGTTCTTCCACGGCGGCGGCTGGGTGATCGGCGACATCGACACCCACGACTCGGTCTGCCGGTACCTCGCGGTGAACGCGGAGGTGCGGGTGCTGTCGGTGGACTACCGGCTCGCCCCCGAGCACCGGTTCCCGGCGGCGGCGGACGACGCGCTCGCGGCGTACGCGTGGGCGGTGCAGAACGCGGCGGTGCTCGGCGCGTCGCCGGAGGCGGTCGCGGTCGGCGGCGACAGCGCGGGCGGGAACCTCGCGGCGGTCGTCGGGGCGTTCGCGGACCGCAGGCCGGACTTCGCGCTGCTGTTCTACCCGGCCACCGACATGTCGGTGCGGCGGCGGTCCCGGGAGCTGTTCGCCGACGGCTTCTACCTGACCGACGCCGACATGGTCTGGTTCAGCGACCACTACTGCCCGGACGTGGAGCGGCGCACCGACCCGAAGGCGTCGCCGCTGCTCGCGGACGACCTGAGCGGCTTCCCGGCCACCTACCTCGTCACCGCCGGGTTCGACCCGCTGCGCGACGAGGGCGAGGCGTTCGGCGAGCGGCTGCGGGAGGCCGGGGTGCCGGTCGCGGTGCGGCGGCAGGAGGACCTGATCCACGGGTTCGCGAACATGTGGGGACTCGGCGGGCGGTTCCAGGAGGCCCTCGCCGAGGCGGCCGGAGCGCTGCGCACCGGCCTCCTCTAGCCCGGCGGCCGCCCGCCCGCGAGCGAACGGGCCCGCCCCGGCGGGGACGGGCCCGAGCGGGCCGTGATCAGAGGGGCAGCCCGGTGAGGATCATGACCTTCTCCTCGGTGTAGTCGGCCATCGCCGACCGCAGGCCCTCGCGCCCGACGCCGGAGTCCTTCACACCGCCGTAGGGCATCTGGTCGGCGCGGTAGGACGGGACGTCGCCGATGACGACGCCGCCCACGTCCAGCTCGCGGTGGGCGCGGAACGCGATGTCGAGGTTCCGCGTGAACACGCCCGCCTGCAGGCCGAACTTCGAGTCGTTGACCAGCGCGAACGCCTCGTCCACGCCGTCGACGGGCTGGACCAGCATGACCGGGCCGAAGACCTCCTCGCGCGCCACCTTCGCGTCCGCCGGGACGTCGGCGAGGACGGTCGGGGCGTAGGTCGCGCCCTCGCGGGTGCCGCCTACCAGGACCTTCGCGCCCGCCGCGACGGCCTCGTCCACCCAGGACTCGACGCGCTCGGCGGCGTCCTGGCTGACCAGCGGGCCGACCTGCGTCTTGTCGTCCCACGGGTCGCCGGTGACGAGGGAGCCGACCCGCTCGACCAGCTTCGGCACGAACTCCTCGTACACCGACCGGTCGACGTAGACGCGCTGGACGGCGATGCAGCTCTGCCCGGCCTGGTAGTTGGAGAACAGCCCGATCCGCTCGGCGGCCCAGTCGAGGTCGGCGTCCGGCAGCACGACCGCGGCGCCGTTGCCGCCGAGCTCCAGGGTGACGTGCTTGCGCGGCACCTGGTCGTTGATCGCCCAGCCGACGGGGACGGACCCGGTGAACGACACGATCGGCAGCCGCGGGTCGTCGACCAGCGCGGAGGCGCGGTCGTTCGGGACCGGCAGGACGGAGAACATCCCGGCGGGCAGGTCGGTCTCGGCGAGCAGCTCGCCGAGCAGCAGCGCCGACAGCGGCGTGGCGGGCGCCGGCTTCAGCACGATGGGGGTGCCCGCCGCGATCGCCGGGGCGATCTTGTGCGCGGCGAGGTTCAGCGGGAAGTTGAACGGCGAGATGCCGAGCACCGGGCCCTTCGGCACGCGGGTGATGTAGGCCATCCGCCCCTCGGCGGCGGGGTCGGTGTCCAGGCGCTGCGTCGTGGCGCTGAACCGGCGGGCCTCCTCGGCGGCGAACCGGAACGTGGAGATCGCGCGGGTCACCTCGCCGCGCGCCCACAGCAGCGGCTTGCCGTTCTCGGCGGTGATCAGCCGGGCGACCTCCTCGGCGCGCTCGGCGAGCCGCGCGGACACGTGCGCGAGGGCCTCGGCGCGCACGTGCAGCGGCAGCGCCGCCGCCCGCTTGCGGACCGCGTCGGCCGCCGCGACGGCCTCCTCCACCTGTGCGGGCGTCGGCACGGCGGCCGTCCCGACCACCCGGCCGTCGTAGGGGTGCGTAACGGTCAGCTCACCGTCACCGGTCTCGGGGCGACCGGCCAGCCAGAATGGGGTCACGTTCATGACCTCACGCTATCTCCGGCGCGCCGGATGGGGAGTCTCCAGGACGGCCAATCGGACCGCCGTCGTTGTCCGTGACGGCCAGTGCGATCCACAGCTCGGCGCGGGCGGCGGGATCGTCGGGGTCGCGGCCCAGCAGCTCGGCGGCCTTGCGCATCCGGGACCGCAGGGTGTGCCGGTGCACGCCGAGCGCCCGCGCGGCGGCCTCGCCCTGCCCGTTGGCGGCGACGTAGGCGCGGACCGTGCCGATCAGGTCCTCGGCCTGGAGCGGGGCGAGCAGCGCGGCGGCGAACGCCCGCGCGGCCGCCGGCTCCAGCAGCCCGAGGACGCCCTGCCCCGGCAGGTCCGCGTGCCGCAGGACGGGCCGTCCGGCACGGCGCGCCGCCGCCAGCGCGTCCTCCGCCTGCCGCAGCGCCCCCGCGAGGGCCCCGGCTCCCGCCCCGGTCCCGGCGGGGCCGCTGACGCCGATGGGGCCGGTGCCGGCGAGCAGCGCCGTCACCGCCTCGGCCGCCTCGTCCGGGACGATCACCATCGTGCCGTCGGCGAGCGGCGCCGCCAGGCAGCGCTCCCCGGCGGGGTCCGCCTCCAGCGCGTCGCGGACGGCGGCGCGGCCCGCGCAGGCCAGGACGCGGACCGGCCCGTCCGGCACGGCCGGGCCCGCGGCGGGGAGGCCGG
>NZ_JBEYYT010000493.1:0-6331 GCF_040645715.1 Spirillospora sp. NPDC046719
ACCAGATGGGCCCCCACACCTCCTGCGTGTCGACCTGACAAAAACCCCCCCCCCGCGCGCCCAAGGCCCCGCGCGGGCGCCTACCGCGTCCCGGCCGCGGGCCTCTGGTAGATGGTGATGGAGTGGCCCACCTCGTCGATCGGCTCGCTCGTCCTGATGAGGGCGAGTATGCGGGGATCGGCCTTGTCGATCCAGCTGTCGGACACCGCGAGGACGCCGCGGACCCGGTCCGGGGGGACGGCGAGCGGGTCGGCGGCGCTGATCCCGTAGCTCGCCGGGACGCCGCTGCCCTTGTAGGCGAGCCAGACCGGCCGCCCGGCGTACCGGTCGCGGAGCCGGTCGGCGAGGCGTCCGAGGTCCTGGCCCCAGTCCACGTTGGAGTCGTGCAGGCGCAGGTGCGTCCTGGACGGCCCGCCGAACGCCTCGTTCGAGTACGGCAGGTAGTACGGGAACGTCCGGACGGAGCTGACCGCGACGAACAGCGCCAGGGCGGCCGCGGCCGCGGGCGTCCACCGCCACGGGAGCGCGACGGCGCAGCCCGCCGCGACCGCCAGGAAGAGCGGGACGAAGATGGCGTACCGGACGCCCAGGTCGCGGGACCCGGCCATCGCGGCGGCCAGCAGCACCGCGGCCGGGAGGAGCACGTACGGGGCGGCCGGGCGCAGCCGCCGCACCGACACCATGGCCGCCGCGCCCGCGAGCCACAGCGCGAGCATCCCCAGCGGCGTCTTCACCAGCAGCGCCGCCGGCAGGTAGTACCAGAGCGAGCCCTGGTAGTGGCGGCCGAACAGGAACCCGGTCCAGGTCGCGTCCTCGAACCCGAACTGGAGGCGCATCCCGTCGCGGTACGGCCGGGGGAAGGGCGCCGCGCCGGCGAGGACGCCCCGGAGGCCGCCGATCGACGGCAGGCCGGGCGGCGCCGTCCACCGCAGCCGGGGGTCGACGGCCAGGTAGGCCGCCCACACCACCGCGACCGCGACCACCGCGACCCCGGCCGCCGCGGCGGCGGCGCGCAGCACCGCCGTTCCGGCCGTCCCGCCCTCACCTCGCCGGGACGCCGAACAGACCGGCACGGCCGCGAGCGCCAGCAGCACCGGGACGGCCGCGAGCGTGCTCATCTTGGTGGCGAGCGCCGCCCCCAGCGCGGCCCCGGCGAGCGGCAGGTACGGCAGAGGCCGGCCGCGCGCCCGCCACAGCAGCCACGCGGCCGTGAGGACGAATCCGGCCGCCGCCACGTCCAGCGTGGCCAGCGACCCGTGCGCGATGACGTCCGGCGAGAACGCGTACAGGCCGAGCGCGAGCAGCCCGGCCGCCGTGCCCGCGAGGTCGCGCGCGAAGGCGAGGACGACCAGCCCGAACAGCAGCGTCAGCGCGATCATCGGGAGCCGAGCGGCGAGCATCACCCGTCCCGGGTCGTTGCCCGAGGCGTACAGCAGGTGCTGCCCGACCGCCTCCTGCGGGCCGGTGTAGGACCGGTCGAGGCGGACGCCCGCCGCCTCCGTCCCGATCCCGATGATCAGCTTGCCGAGCGGCGGATGCTCCGGGTTGTCGCGCAGGTCGTGCTCGCGCAGGTACAGCGCGGACGCCCCGACGTACACCGGCTCGTCGATCGTCGGCGTCTGCTGCACGGCGGTCGTGACCATCGCCGCGGCCATCGCGGTCAGCAGCGCGGCCGCGGCGAGCGCCACCGCCGCCGCCCTCATCTCCCCAACCTCCCACCCCCGGGGCCCGGCGTCACCTGTGCGACGCCGCCGGCGGGGGAGAGGCGGAGGGCGTGGAGCCGAACGCGGTCAGGAAGCGGTCGCGGAACGTGCTCATCGGCCAGACCGGCGAGGTCCGCGCGGGGCGCAGCCCGTCCTGCCAGCCCCAGCCGGAGATCCGGTCCAGCACGGCCGGGTCGCGGGCCACGATCGTGACCGGGACGTCCCGGCTCGCGTTCTGCCCCGCGATCGTCGGCGCGGGCTGGTGGTCGCCGAGGAAGACCAGCACGGTGTTCTTCGTCCCGTAGGCCAGCATGTACGAGACGAGGGTGTTCAGCGTGTACTCGATCGACTTGCGGTACTCGCCGCGGATCCGCCCGGACGAGGGCCACGCCGCGTTCTCGCCCTTGCCCATCCCGTCGAAGACCGACCCGTCGCCGACCGCGTTCCAGGGCACCGGGCGCGGGATCGACGCCCACGGCGCGTGGCTCGACACCAGCGCCAGCTCCGCCATCACCGGCCGGCGCCCGGACGCGGCGAGCTCGTCGCGCTGCAGCGTGTTCAGCGTGTACTGGTCGGGCATGGTCGCGTAGCTGAACCGGGGCCCCTTGTAGCCGAGGTTCCGGTCGTCGTAGACCTTGTCGTAGCCGTAGAACGACGCCTCCGGCCACGCCCGGGTGATCGCCGGCTGGACGGTGAGCGTCCGCCAGCCCGCCTCGCCGAACGCGCGGGTGAGGGTGAACCGGCTGCTCGACGTCAGCGTCCGGTACCGCTGCTGGTTGTCGATCCACAGGCCGGACAGCAGCGTCGAGTGCGCGAGCCAGCTGCCGCCGCCCGCCGTCGAGGAGGTGAGGTAGCCGCTGCGGGCGCCGAACCCGGCCGCCTTCAGCTGCCGGGTGCCCGCGTCGAGCACCGCGTCCACCCGGGGGGCGTACTCCGGGTGCTCGACCGCCGAACGCCCGTAGCTCTCCACGAACGCCAGGACGACGTCCTTGCCGCGCAGACCCGTCAGCATCCGGTCCGCGGGCGTGTTCCGGAAGGCGTCCACGGCGGCCTGCTTGGCGAACACCCCGCGGTCCTTCAGGCCGGTCCGCACCTGCCGGGCGTGGTCGTAGGCGAGCCGGGCGGCGCCGCCCGACGCCAGCGGCACGCCGGGGACGGCCTGCGCGCCCAGCGCGGCGGACGCGACCCACGCCGTCCCGAGGACGGCGACGCTCCGGCCCGTCCACGTCCGGTGCCGTACGGCCAGCCGGGTCAGCCGCAGCACCGCGAGCGCCATCAGCACCGGCACCGCGACGACCAGCAGCACGATGAGCGCGGTGAGGCCGATCGCGGCCGGGCGGCCCACGGAGGTGTCGATGAACTCGAACCCCGGCCGCAGGAAGCTCCAGTCGAACACGGGGTTGAACGGCCGCACCAGGACCGCGTCGAAGCCCATGTCCAGGACCTTGAGGATGACCAGCACCCCCAGCACCGCGCCCACCGGCGCCGCGACCCACCGCCGCGCCCGCGCCGGGAGCACCAGCACCAGCGCCGCGACGACCAGCGCCTCCACCGGGATCCGGACGAACTGCCCGGCCGACAGCCGGTCGAGCCGGTCCGGCGCGTCCAGGGCGAACAGCACGAGCAGGCACGCCAGCGCCGTCGTCGCCCATCCGGCGGCGCGCCGTACCCGCCCCCGCGGAGGCGCGCCGCCCGCGCCCGGCGCGTCACCTCCGCCCGGCGTGGCTCCCTTCTCCCGCGCGGCTCCGTTCTCCCGCGCGTCCCCGCCGTCGCGTTGCCCGCCCGCCGAGCGGAACGCATGAAACACCGACATGTCGGTTCTCCCCAGCCTGGCCCGTGACCGCCGTGCCCTCGCCCCGGCGTCGATCGCGCGCGGTGGGCACACCCGGTTGTACGGTTCGCGGCGTTCGCCGGTTCAGCCGGAGATGCCGCCCGAAGGGCCGCCGGCGCACGACGAAGGCCGCCGCGGGGACGGTGCGCGTCCCTCGCGGCGGCCTCTCCCGTTCCGGGGCGCCGTGCGGCGGCCGGTCAGTACTTGATCAGGCCGCGGATGTTCTTGCCGTCCCGCATGTCCTGGTAGCCCTGGTTGACCTCGTCCAGGGTGTAGGTCTTGGTGACCAGCTCGTCCAGCTTGAGCTTGCCCTCCTCGTACAGGCGCAGGAGGCGGGTGACGTCGCGGCGCGGGTTGGCGTTGCCGAAGATGCAGCCGACCAGCTCCTTGCGCTGCATCGCCAGGTCGAACAGGTTGAGCTTGACGTCCTCCTGCATGACCGGCGCGACGGCCGTGACGACGCCGCGGCCGCCCTTGGTGACCATGCCCATCATCGGGCCGATGAGGTCGCCGGTGGCGGTCCCCACGGTCAGGATGACCTTGTCGGCGTTGGCGCCCCAGGTCATCTCCGCGACCATCGCCTGGGCCTCCTCGATGGAGGCGGCGCTGTGCGTGGCGCCGAAGACGCTGGTGGCCTTCTCCCGCTTCCACTCGACCGGGTCGACCGCGATGACGTGGCGGGCGCCGGCCATCGCCGCGCCCTGCACCGCGTTCATGCCGATGCCGCCGATCCCGATCACCACGACGGTGTCGCCGGCCCGCACCCCGGCGGCGTTGACCGCCGAGCCCCAGCCGGTGGTGACGCCGCAGCCGACCAGCGCGGCCTTGTCGAGCGGGATCCAGTCGTCGATCTTGATGACGGAGGACTCGTTGACCACCGTGTACGGCTCGAACGTGCCGGTGCAGCACATCGTGCCGAGGTCCTCGCCGTTCTTGGAGTGGTGCCGGGAGGTCATGTCGCTGATCTGCCGGCCCGACAGCAGGAAGGCGCCGAGGTCGCAGATGTGCTGGCGGCCCTGCGCGCAGGACGGGCAGCGGCCGCACGCCGGGATGAAGGACAGGACGACGTGGTCGCCCTCCTTCACCGAGGTGACGCCCGGGCCGACCTCGACGATCTCGCCCGCGCCCTCGTGCCCGCCGATCACCGGGAACTGCTTCCAGCCCATCAGGTCGGCGATCTCCTTGTCGATCACCATGTCGCCGGTGACCATGTGCTCGTCGGAGTGGCACAGGCCGGACGCCGCGAGCTTGACCTTGACCTCACCCGCCTTGGGGTCGTCGAGTTCGATGTCCTCGACGCTCCATTCGGTGTTCTTGTCCCACAGGATCGCCGCTCGAGTCTGCACGGGGCCCCCTCGCTGGTTCGGGCTGAAGATTCGTCAAAAATAGACGTTTCCGGCCCCGCGTGTCGACATCCGAATCAGATTATGTTTATGCACTCGCGCCCCGTTCCGGCCGGGCGTCCGGAGGCCCGCCCGCCCCGGCCCGCAGCGCGATGACCACGCGCGTTCCGTGTCCGCGGGGTGACGGAGCGGGGACGCGCGGCCCCCGGCGCGGCCTGTCAGCGCGGCTCGTTCCAAGCGCGGTCAAGGGCCTGCGCGAACGCCTCCGCGGGCTGCGCACCGGACACGCCGTAGCGGCGGTCGATGACGAAGAAAGGCACGCCGGTCGCGCCGAGCTGTTGCGCCTCGCGCTGGTCGGCCTCCACTTCGGCTGCGAACCTCCCGGACGCGAGCACGTCGTGGGCCGCCGCCGCGTCCAGCCCGGCCTCGGCGGCGACCTCGACCAGCGAGTCGCGGTCGAACACCGAGCGCCGGTCGGTGAAGTGGGCCTTGTAGAGGGCCTCGACCACGTCGCCCTGCACGCCCTGCTCGCCCGCCAGGTGCACGAGCCGGTGGGCGTCGGCGGTGTTGCCCACCTGCCCGCCCTCCAGGTGGTATTCGAGGCCGACTCCGGCCGCGCGCTCCTCCATCTGCCGGTTCATCTGGACGGCCTGGTCGCGTGCCATGCCGAACTTCGCGGCCAGCATGTCCGCCACGTCCTCGGTCTTCCCGGCCGGGTAGGACGGGTCGAGCTGGAACGCCCGGTAGGCGATCTCGACCTGGTCGCGGTGCTCGAACCCGCCGAGCGCCCGCTCGAACTGGCGCTTCCCGATGTAGCACCAGGGGCAGATGACGTCGGACCAGATCTCGACACGCATGGGACACCTTTCTCAAGGACGGTTGCCCCACTGCAACACCCGGCGGCCCGCATCGATTTCCGCTCACGCGCGCGGGGCGACCCCCACCCGTATCGAGGCGGACCGCGCCGCCTCCGCGAGCGCGGCGTCCAGGTCGTCCAGCGGGTGGACGGCGCCGAGCAGCGCCTCGACGGGCAGGCGGGCGGCGGCGGACTCGGTCCAGGCGGCGGCCTCCGCGAGGTCCGCGGGTGCGTAGTTGTGGACGCCCCGCACCGTGAGCAGCCCCCGCACCAGGTCCTGCGCCTCCCAGTCCAGCGGCGCGCCGGGCGAGACGGTCCCGGCGAGCACGACGGTCCCGCCCGTCGCGGTGCGGGCCACCGCGGACCGGGCGGCGGCGGGCGCCCCGGACAGCTCGATGTAGAGATCGGCGGGCGGCGGCTCGTCGGCGGGACCGACCGCGTTCGCGGCGCCCATCAGCATCGCGGTCGCGCGGCGTCCGGGATCGGGGTCGACGGCCGTGACCGCCGCGTCCCGCCCGGCGAGCATCGCGGTCGCCAGCAGGCCGAGCAGGCCCGCGCCGCAGACCGTGGCGTTCAGCCCGGCCACGTCGGCGCCGCC
>NZ_JBEYYT010000494.1:0-6325 GCF_040645715.1 Spirillospora sp. NPDC046719
GCCGCCGTGCCGCGTCCGGCGGACGGCGGGGGGCGCGAGGCCGACCTGGCCCCGCTGCTGACCGGCCAGGCGTCCGCGTCGGTGACCGTGTCGACCCCCGCGACGCCCGTGCCGCTGCCCGAACACGCCGCCCACGAGGTCGCCGCGGCGGTCGCGGCGGCGCTGGACAACGTCCGGCGGCACTGCGGCGACGGCGCCCGCGCCTGGGTCCTGCTGGAGGACGGCCCCGGCGAGGTCACCGTCAGCGTCCGCGACGACGGCCCCGGCATGCCGCCCGGCCGCCTCGACGCCGCGGCCGCGTCCGGCCGGCTCGGCGTCGCCCAGTCCATCCGGGGCCGCGTCCGCGACCTCGGCGGCACGGTCTCGATCGTCTCGGCGCCCGGCGAGGGCACCGAGATCGAGATGACCGTTCCGCGTAGTTCCGTGCCGGTCCGCGACGTCTAGGGTGTGAGCGTGAGCGAGGTTCCGTTGAGGGTCATGGTCGTCGACGACCATCCGATGTGGCGCGACGCCGTCGCCCGCGACCTCGCCGAGGCGGGGCACGAGGTCGTCGCCACCGCCGGGGAGGGCCGCACCGCCGTCCGCATCGCCGCCGCCGCGCGCCCCCGCGTCGCCGTGGTCGACCTGCAGCTGCCCGACATCAGCGGCGTCGAGGTCACCCGGCACCTCGCCGCGGCCGACCCGCCCGTGCGGGTGCTGGTGCTGTCGGCCAGCGGCGAGCAGCAGGACGTCCTGGAGGCGGTGAAGGCGGGCGCCACCGGCTACCTGCTCAAGTCCGCCGGGCGCGAGGAGTTCCTGGACGCGGTCCGCCGCACCGCCGACGGCGACGCGGTGTTCACGCCCGGCCTCGCCGGGCTCGTCCTCGGCGAGTACCGCAGGCTCGCCGCCGCGCCCGCCCGCGAGGACGACGACGCGCCCCGGCTCACCGACCGCGAGACCGAGGTGCTGCGGCTCGTCGCCAAGGGCCTGACGTACAAGCAGATCGCGCAGCGGCTCGTCCTGTCGCACCGCACGGTGCAGAACCACGTGCAGAACACCCTCGGCAAACTCCAGCTCCACAACCGCGTCGAGCTCGTCCGCTACGCCATCGAGAAGGGCCTGGACGAGGAGTCCTGATCCGGCGGCGCCTGTCCGATAACGGCCGGTACGGAACCGGCACCCCGTTCCCCGCGTCCCCAGAGGACGGCCGACGGCGGACGAAAGGGGCGGCGGATTGGGAGCGACACAGGTCTCCATCCTGGTTCTGGCGGTGTACGCGCTGGTCGCGGCGGTCCTGCTGGTGGCGCCCGCCCGGACGCGGGCGGCGGTGCGCCGAGGCCGTCCGCCCATCCGGGACCTGGATCCCCGCGAGGTCGCCTACCTGCGCGGCGGGGAGCCGGCCGCGGCCGCCGTCGCGATGGCGGCGCTGAAGCTCGACGAGGCGATCGAGGTCCACGCCGACGGGCGGATCAGTCCCGGCGAGACGGCGCCCCGCGGCGGCGCGGCGCTGGACGCCGCCCTGCACGCCGCGCTCGCCGAGTCCGCGGATCCGACGCTGCCGGGTCTCGCCGCCGAGCCCGGCGTCCGGGACGCGTTCGGCCGGCTCCGCGGCGACCTGGCCGCGCAGGGCATGCTCGTCCCCGAGGACGCGCGGCGCCGCCTGAGGCGGATGCTCTGGCCCGTCCGGATCTGGTTGCTGCTCGGCATCGCCGGGTGGATCGCGGTCGGCACCCGCCACGGTGTGCCGGTGATGACCGCCGGCGTGCTGGTGCTGATCGCGGTCGCCGTCCCGGCGTTCGCGCTCGGCTCGGCCCATGGGCGCACCGCGGAAGGGGACCGGGTCCTCGACCGGACGCGGAAGGACCACGACGACCTGTCGCCGCCGACCGACGGCGCGTACGAGGAACTGGCCGCGCCGAGGATCCTGATGGCCGTCGCGCTCTTCGGCGTCCCCGCGCTCACCGCCTGGGACCCCGTGTACGCCAAGACGCTCGGAGCGGCGCACTACCTGGCGAGCGTCGGGCCTGCCGGGACGTCGGGCGGGGACGGGACGTCCGGCTCGGTGTTCCTGCTCGGGGACTCCTCGGACGGCGGGTACCACCACGGCGGCGGGCACAGCGGCGGGCACGGCGGGGATCACGGCGGCGGGCATGGCGGCGGGCACGGATGCGGGGGAGCGAGCTGCGGCGGCGGATGCGGTGGCGGCGGATGCGGAGGAGGCTGCGGTGGCGGCTGACGGCACGCCCTCCCTGCCCGGCACGCCCTCCCTGCCCGGCACGCTCTCCCTGCCCGGCGCGCCTTCCCAGCCCGGCACGCCCGCCCTGCCCGGCCTGCCCGATCTGGGCGTCGGCCTCGGCTGGCGGCCGGAGATCGCCGGGTTCGTCGGCGCGCTGCCCGGACTGCGCTTCACCGAGGTGATCGCCGAGTCCGTCCACCCGGCGCGTCCCGCGCCCGGCCTGCTGGAACTGCGCGGGCGCGGCGCGGCCGTCGTCCCGCACGGCGTGAAGCTGTCGCTCGGCGGCGCCGAGCCGGTGGCCGCCGAGCGCGTCGCGCACCTGGCCGCCTGCGCCGAGGCGCTCGGCGCGCCGCTGGTCAGCGAGCACGTCGCGTTCGTCCGGGCGGGCGGGATCGAGGCCGGTCACCTGCTGCCGGTGCCGCGCACGCGGGCGGCGCTGGACGCGCTCACCGCCAACGTCCGCCGCACGCAGGCCGAACTGCCCGTCCCGCTCGCCGTCGAGCCCATCGCCGCGCTCTTCGACTGGCCGGACGCCGAGTACACCGAAGGCGACTTCCTCACCGAGCTCCTGGACCGCACCGGCGCCCTCCTGCTGCTGGACGTCGCCAACGTGCACGCCAACGCCCGCAACCGGGGCGAGGACCCGCTGGACCTCATCGACCGCCTGCCGCTGGAACGCGTCGCCTACTGCCACGTCGCGGGCGGCGTCGAGCGGGACGGCCGCTACCACGACACGCATACGGCGGCTGTCCCGCGAGAGGTCCTGGACCTGATCCGGGAGGTGTGCGCGCGGCGCCGCCCGCCCGGGTTCCTGCTGGAGCGCGACGGCCGCTACCCGCCGACCGGCGAGCTCCAGGCCGAGCTGGACGCCATCGCCGCCGCGTCCGGCCTGGCGGCCGTCACATGAGCGCGGCCGTCACATGAGCGCGGTGGACCCGGGAGCGTTCGACCCCGCGCTGGCGGCGACGCAGGAGGCCCTCGTCCGCGCGATGGCGGCGGGCGGCCCGATGCCCGCCGGGTTCGACGCCGCCGCGGTGCGGGCCGCCGCGCACAGCGTCCTGCTGAAACGGGCCGGCGAGGTGGAGCGCGCCTGGCCCGCCCTCGCCGCCGCCTACGGGGCGTCCTGGAAGGCGGAGTTCGCCGCGTGGGCGGCCGGACGCCCGACCCGGGGATCGTTCCGCGACGGATGGGACTTCGCGCGGGCGCACCGCGACGGCCTCGCCGGGGAGGCCGCGCGGGAACTGGCGCTCGCGGAGATCAGTTGGGCCTATGACGGCGCGTCCGCGCCGCGCCGGCGGTCGGCGGCGGTGCGGCGCGCGCCCGGGGGAGTGGCGGTGCTTTTCCGGGGAAGGGTCCGGATCATCCGGGGCCCGTCGCGCCGCCGCCGCGTCCCGCCGGACGGCGTGCCGCGGGGCGCCTCCGGGGGCTATGGTCTAGACCAATGACGGCACGCCGGGACGGCCGGCGAATGCCCTGCGTAGCCATGCGCTGACCACTAGTCTGGCCATGTGAACCGAGGGAGGAGCCCGGTGGCGGGAGAAGGAGACGGCATGCGAGTCGGAGTGCTCACCGGAGGTGGGGACTGCCCCGGCCTGAACGCGGTCATCCGCGCGGTCGTCCGCAAGGGCGTGCAGGTCTTCGGCTACGAGTTCGTGGGCTTCCGGGCCGGCTGGCGCGGGCCCCTCGAAGGCGACACCGTCGCCCTCGACGTGCAGGCCGTCCGCGGGATCCTGCCGCGCGGCGGCACGATCCTCGGCTCGTCCCGGACCAACCCGGTCAAGGTCGAGGGGGGCGTCGAGCGGATCAAGGACAACCTCGCCGGCCTCGGCGTCGACGCCCTGATCGCCATCGGCGGCGAGG
Organism: Spirillospora sp. NPDC046719; assembly: GCF_040645715.1. Lineage (NCBI taxonomy): Bacteria > Bacillati > Actinomycetota > Actinomycetes > Streptosporangiales > Thermomonosporaceae > Spirillospora > Spirillospora sp. NPDC046719. The sequence continues at coordinate 4,076 of NZ_JBEYYT010000494.1, forward strand.
ACACCCTCGGCGTCGCCCGCGAGCTGTACGCCAACGGCGTCAACGTCGTCGGCGTCCCCAAGACGATCGACAACGACCTCAACGCCACCGACTACACCTTCGGGTTCGACACCGCGGTGAACATCGGCATGGAGGCCGTCGACCGGCTGCACACCACCGCCGAGAGCCACCACCGCGCGCTGATCTGCGAGGTCATGGGCCGCCACGCGGGGTGGATCGCGCTGCACGTCGGCATGGCCGCCGGCGCCAACGTCATCCTGATCCCCGAGCGGCCGTTCGACATCGACAAGGTCGTCGAGTACGTCGAGAGCCGGTTCAAGACCCGCTACGCGCCGATCATCGTCGTGTCGGAGGGCGCCCACCCGATCGACGGGCAGATGCAGCTGCAGACCGGCGAGCGCGACGCGTTCGGGCACGTCCGGCTCGGCGGCATCGGCCAGGCCCTCGCCGACGAGATCGAGAAGCGCACCGGCAAGGAGGCCCGCGCGACCGTGCTCGGGCACATCCAGCGCGGCGGCACCCCCACCGCGTTCGACCGCGTCCTCGCCACCCGGTTCGGCCTGCAGGCCATCGACGCCGTCCGCGACGGCGACTTCGGCAAGATGGTCGCGCTCCAGGGCACCGACATCGTCCGCGTCGGCCTCGACGAGGCGACCAAGGAGCTGAAGACCGTCCCGCTGGAGCGCTACGCCGAGGCCGAGGTCTTCTTCGGCTGACCCGTCCGGCCGAACCCGTCCGGCCGAACCTGTCCGGCCGAACCCGGCCGAACCCGTCCCTCCCGGCGGGAACACGTTTTCCGGGTCGCGATGTTGGGGTGAGTGGGCCACACTGGAGGCCGCCCCTTGACCCGTTCCCGCCGGGAGGACCACGCATGACCACGCTCGAGACCGCGCCCGCGGACGTCCGGGAGCAGTCCCCGGTCGACGGGGAGCCGTGCGTGCTGCTCAAACTCGGCGAGGTCGTCCTCAAGGGCAAGAACCGCGAGCTGTTCGAGCGCCGCCTGGCCGACAACGTCCGCCAGGCCGTCCGGCCCATCGCCCGCGTCGACGTCATCCGCCGCCACGGCGTCTTCATCGTCCGCAAGCACGATGCCGACCTCGCCACCATGGAGCGGGTCGCGCAGCGGATCACCGACGTCATGGGCATCGTGTGGGCGCACCGCGCCTGGCGGGTCGGCAAGGACCTCGCCAGCGTCGAGCGCGCCGCCCTGGAGCTCATGGACGGCCGCCTCGGCACGTTCGCCGTCCGGTCCCGGCGCCGCGACAAGCGCTTCCCGATGACCTCCACCGAGCTGGACCGGCACATCGGCGCGCTCGTCGCCGCCCGCTACGGCCAGCCCGTCAAGCTGAAGGACCCGGCGCACACCCTGTCGATCGAGGTCGACCGGGACGAGGTGTTCGTCTACTCCGGCGGCCTGCCCGGCCAGGGCGGCCTGCCCGTCGGGATGAGCGGCCGCGCCCTCGTGCTGATGTCCGGCGGCATCGACTCGCCCGTCGCCGCGTACCGGATGATGCGCCGCGGCCTGCGCGTCGACTACCTGCACTTCTCCGGCATGCCGTTCACCGGCCCGGAGTCGATCTACAAGGCGTACGCGCTGGTCCGCGAGCTGGACAAGTTCCAGGGCGGGTCCCGGCTGTTCGTCGTCCCGTTCGGCAAGGCGCAGCAGCAGATCAAGTCGTCCGGCGCCGACCGGCTCGCGGTGATCGCGCAGCGCCGCCTCATGCTGCGCACCGGCGAGGTCCTCGCCCGCCGCCTCCGCGGCTCCGCGCTGATCACCGGCGACGCGCTCGGCCAGGTGTCCAGCCAGACCCTCGCCAACATCACCGCGCTGGACGACGCCGTCGAGCTGCCCATCCTGCGCCCGCTCGTCGGCATGGACAAGATCGAGATCATGGACCAGGCGCGCCGCATCCGCACGCTGTCCATCTCCGAGCTGCCCGACGAGGACTGCTGCACGATGCTCGCGCCGCGCCGCGCCGAGACCCGCGCCAAGATCGACGACCTCCGGCAGATCGAGAAGCGCCTCGACGTCGGCGAGCTCGCCGACCAGCTCGCCGAGTCCGTCCAGGAGCACCGCCCCGTCTACGGCGACGCCGCCGCGTCCTGACGCCGTCCGACCGCGTACGGTCGCCCCGGCCCCCCGGCCCGAGGACGCGGGGCCGCCGCCAACACAGATCGGAAAAGCACACGTCACAACACCAGTCACCATAAACAATAAAGGGTATGACGTCTAAATCAGGAAAAATCGTG